>CAZPLM010000059.1:0-11446 GCA_964587275.1 uncultured Muribaculaceae bacterium
TCCAATTCTTTCAATGAACTTTTTCTTTCACCCTCTCGAAATCTCCTCCCTTCCTCTCTGCCTCAACCATTGTTTTCCGAAACGGGCTGCAAAGATATGTTTCTTTTTTTAATCACACAAAAAAATTGCACATTTTTTTTAAATTTGCGCCCGTAATGAAAAAAAACAGAGAATATTTAGACCTTTTTACTTGTTTTGCAAGGATCGGAGCCTTCACTATCGGCGGTGGATTCGCAATGATTCCACTGATACAGAAAGAGGTAGTGGAAAAACATAAATGGCTTGAGGATGACGAATTCATCGATATTCTCGCAATGTCACAATCTTTGCCCGGACTGCTTGCCGTAAATATTTCCATTTTTCTTGGATACAGGATTAAGGGCACCAAAGGAAGTATTGTGGCCACATTGGGCAGCATTCTTCCACCATTCACCATTATCCTTATGATTGCGATGCTCTTCTCATCATTCAAGGATAATCCAACAGTAAATGCAATGTTCAAGGGAATACGCCCTGTCGTTGTCTCTCTCATTGCAGTACCTACAATTCAACTTGCCATACGCAACAAATTGAATATCTACACCGGTATGATTGCGCTTGCCAGCATGTTGCTGATTTCATTTTTAAATGTTTCCCCTATTTACATACTGGTAGTAGTGGCGGTATTTTCAATTTTCTATCAGAAATATAAAGAAAGCAGGGAGGGAAAGAAATGATATTCTGGGAACTGTTCTATACTTTTTTCATGATTGGAATGTTTACCATCGGTGGTGGGTATGCAATGCTTTCCCTTATTCAGAATGAGGTGGTTGTACACCATCAGTGGATTACTGCACAGTCATTTACTGATATGATAGCCATATCCCAAATGACCCCTGGCCCTATTGGAATAAACAGTGCCACTTATATAGGCTATTCTGTTATTGAGGCTCTCGGATATTCAAAGTTCGTCTGTTTCTTGGGTTCCCTGACCGCAACAACAGCAGTTGTCCTGCCTTCATTTCTCATTGTTTTGTGGGTGTGTAAATTGTATTCAAAATTTAAGAACAACAAAACATTCCATTCTGTACTTGTTGGAGTAAGACCGGCTGTTGTGGGATTGATGGGAGCTGCTGCAATCTCGCTTATGACACCAAATACCTTTATTGACTGGAAAAGCTGGTGCCTGTTTGCAGCGGCTTTTGTCCTGACAATGTGGGTTAAGTTAAACCCTATCTATACTATTCTGCTTGGAGGAGCTGCGGGATATCTGATTTACGGACTGACTTAGGAAAAAGCTATTTTGGGGAGTCGTCTTCACCCTCACCGTCTGAGTCAGCCTTATGTTTCTCACCTTTCACCTCTTCGTATGAAGAATCCTCAACTCTGTACTCATAAGCCTGTTGCATCTTTATTACCTTACGCAGTTTAATAGTGGAAATAAACTCTGAAACCCCATATACAAGTAACGACACGCCGAATATCATAAACAGGGTGGTCATTGATTCAAAGGGCTTGAAAAGCATGACAACACCGCATGCTGCAATTGCAAACGGTAGTATAAAATACATTATTCCGAACTTCAGCGTTCTTCTGGCAGATGCAAGGTTTGCTATCTCCCCAATTCCGAAGACCAGCATTATGAAGCCGAAAACATATATCAGAAGTGTTGCAAAAAATGATGGGAAAAGCAGCAGCACAAGGCCGAACAACAAGTCAAAGAAGCCGTTGAATCCCATAATATTCACGTGAGAATTTTTATCCTTGAAAGAGAGGGCTATTGATACTCCGCCTATGATAATAAGCAATCCGCCAATAATCATAATGACAGTATTTACCGCCACATCTGGATAAATGATCAACAATACGCCGGCAACTATTGCTATAGCCGCCCTTACATATCCGTAAGTTGGGTTGAATAGACCTTTTATTATCTGCATTTTCTTATATTTTTTACAAATGTAGTAAAAAAAAGCAGAGGATGAACAACTGCCATCCTCTGCCTGATACGGGTGGGAGATGGGGCTCGAACCCACGACCCTCGGAACCACAATCCGATGCTCTAACCAACTGAGCTACACCCACCATATAAACCCGTCCCGACTGAAACGGGATGCAAAGGTAAATAAAGTTTGTTTATTTTAAAAAAAAAGTACTTAATATTATTATCAAATAAGTTTTGTTACCTTTGTTAGATTAATACTTTATCGAAATGGCACGAGAAATAAAATTCTCTCTGGTATACAGAGATATGTGGCAATCTTCTGGCAAATATGTTCCGAGAGTTGACCAGTTAAAGCAAATAGCACCGGTAATAATTGATATGGGATGCTTCGACCGCGTTGAAACAAATGGTGGAGCATTTGAGCAGGTTAATCTGCTGTTCGGAGAAAATCCGAATACAGCTGTTCGTGAATGGACTGCACCTTTCAATAATGCCGGAATCCAGACACACATGTTGGAAAGAGGGTTAAACGGCCTCAGGATGAATCCTGTCCCTGCTGATGTCAGGGAGCTTATGTGCAAAGTGAAAGTCAAACAGGGCACCAATATTTGCCGTTCATTCTGCGGATTGAATGATCACCGCAATCTGAAGCTCTCTATTGAATACGCCAAAAAAGCCAAGATGATCTCACAGGCAGCACTAAGTATCACATACTCTCCTATTCATACTGTTGAGTATTATATGGGTGTTGTAGATCATCTTGTAGAATACGGATGTGACGAGATATGCCTCAAAGATATGGCCGGAATCGGTCGTCCTGCATTTCTTGGACGCCTTGTAAAAAGCATTAAGGACAAATACCCCAAAATCATAGTACAGTATCACGGCCATTGCGGTCCGGGCTTTTCCCCTGCCTCAATGCTTGAGGTTGCAAGAGCAGGTGCGGAATATCTGGATGTTGCCATGGAGCCGCTTTCCTGGGGTAAAGTCCATCCGGATGTAATCACCATCCGTGAAATGATGAAAGATGCCGGATTCCTTGTAAAGGATATCAATATGGATGCATATATGGAAGCACGCAGGCTCACTCAGACATTTATTGATGACTTCCTCGGATATTTTATTGCTCCGGGCAACTCTGCAATGTCTTCTCTGCTTGTCGGCTGCGGCCTGCCAGGCGGAATGATGGGCTCTATGATGGCTGATTTGAAAGGCTTTATGGGCGCTATCAATATGTCTTTGAGAAATCAGGGCAAGAAAGAGCTTACGATCAACGAACTTGTCGTGATGTTGTTCCAGGAAGTTGCATACGTATGGCCTAAACTCGGATATCCTCCATTGGTTACCCCGTTCAGCCAGTATGTCAAAAATACCGCGCTTATCAACCTTATGGAGATCTTAAAGGGCGAGCCGAGATGGAAGAAGATCGACCCTGACACATGGAATATGATTCTCGGAAAGATGGGTGAACTGCCCGGCCCTCTCGATCAGGAAATTGTCGATATTGCCAAGGAAAAAGGTCTTGAATTCTACACAGGAGTTCCTCAGGATGCTTTCCCTAATGAATTGGACAAGTACAGGAAGATGATGAAGGATAATAACTGGGATTGCGGTGAGGATGATGAAGAGCTCTTCGAAATAGCAATGCACGAAAGACAATATCTTGATTATAAGAGCGGTGTCGCCAAAGAACGTTTCAATAAAGAACTTGAGACAGCAAAGGCGAAAGCCGGAGCTCCTATTGTTGTCAAACGTCCTGTTGTCGAAATGCCGAAGTTTGATGTTGAAAAGTTCGCAGCAGAGAACCCTGGCGCTGAACCTCTGCAGTCTCCTGCAACCGGCCAGGTTATCTGGCAGTATAATGTTGCTGACACTTCCACTGCTCCAAAGATCGGTGATAAAGTCAAAGAGGGACAGACTGTTTGTTTCATTCAGACGTACTATGGAATGGAAGAAGTCAAGTCCAACTTCGAAGGAAAGATCATCGCAATATATGATGCTCAAGGCTCAATGGTAAAGAAAAATGAAATTATAGCATTTATCGGCAAATAGTCTGTTGCTTATTTCACTTCTTTGCATTTACTTTGCGACCGAAATCTTCAGGGTCGGGTGAAAGTCCCAACCGGCGGTATAGTCCGCGACCCTCATTAGTCCGTTCAAAAGGACAAACGAGGCTGAGCCGTTGAAACTACGGCACCGACAGTATAGTCTGGATGGAAGAAGATAGAATAGGGTATCGGCTATCGGGCTGATGCTATAGTTCATTCCCCTGTTAGATTGTAATTTAATTATTAATGTTACAAACTAACTGTATGTATTTTACAAAAATCATTCTATCAGCGACATCTATGCTGCTGATTAATCTTGCAACCGCGCAGGATACTACTTTCACTGTTGGCACTGATCCCGAACTGCTGAATGAAGTTATCATTTCTGAAGGTATCTCACAGATCAACACTTCACCGCTAAGACTTATTGACATTTCGGAAAAGGAAATAGCAGCAGCATCGCCGGGCAAGACATTTCCTGAACTTATCAGAAATACACCTGGCATCTATTCCACCAGCGAAACGGGAAGTTGCGGAGATGCAAAAATCAACATCCGGGGGTTCAAACAGGAAAATATTTCAATCCTGCTCAATGGCATCCCAATATCCGGACTCACATCCGGGAGCATGTACTGGAATAACTGGATGGGGCTTGCGGATGCTGCTTCATCAATTCAGGTGCAGAAAGGAATAGGAGGGTCAATGCTGTCGGACAACTCAGTAGGTGGAACTGTCAATATTATCACTGCCACTCCGTCAGCCTCTCCCTCTGCCGGAGCAGGATACTATGCGACAAATTACGGCAATCAAAAAGCATATCTTAAACTAAACTCCGGCGATCTTGGCAAAGGATGGTCGCTCAATCTGATTTGTTCCTATCTATTTGGCAACAGTTGGGTGGAATGTACGGATGTCAGTTCATTCTCCTATCTTGTTTCTGTTGCAAAACAAATAAACTCAAAACACTCTTTGATCTTTACCTCAACAGGTTCACCGGAAAAACACGAGCAACGCTCAGTCAGACTAAGTTATTCTGAGATAGAACAATACGGAATAAATTATAATAAAAACTGGGGATGGCAAAGTGATGAAAATGGCAATCAGGTCGCGAGAACACTCAGCAAAAACAACTATTTCAAGCCATATTTCACTTTAAATCATTATTATAATAGTGGCAATAGTCTGAAAATCAATACGGCGCTATACCTTGCAATAGCAGATGGAGGAGGTTATTACACTGAAAGCACCGGCAAACGTATTATTTCATTTCAAAAAGAGGGACAAATAGACTGGGATGCTGTCGTAGAATACAACAAATCTCAACCGACTGACGAAAATGGTCGAAGAGCTCAAAATATAATGACTGACTACCTGGCCGGTCATACACAATTTGGGATTAAAAGCTCTGCAGACTTGAAGATCAGTGAAAGAATGACCTTTGATGCGGGGATTCATTATCAACTTTACGACACATGGGAGAAGGAACGGATCACCGACCTTCTCGGAGCCGATTATTGGTATGAGGATTATGAATCAAATTCTCTCGCCGGACTGGCCGGGCGCAATCCGTTCAAGAAAACAGGTGATTATGTACGTACAAACAACGGCCGTACCCAGCATTATCTTACACTATACGGGATGGGAACTTGCTTCGCAGGTATCGACAAAAGGCTTATTATCAAGGTTGCCGGGTCATTAAGCGGGACAATGCTTCAAAGATGGGACAAATACAATTACATAGACGACATACGAAGCAAAATTGCCTCAGGGATAGGCGGTAGCGGTAAAATGGGCATTCTGTATAAAGTCGGGGACCATAGTAGCTTATATATCAACGGTGCTGCATACAGTCGTGTCCCATATTCAAGCATCTATTTTGCGAGCGGAAACAACACTATTTCAAAGGCTATACATAACGAACGAAATTATCTTGGAGAGGCCGGATATCGCCTCATTTTCAACCACGGCGGACTCGAAACAACTTTTTACGCCGCATATTGGAAAAACAAAGCGGTAACAAGCAACTCATTTGCCAGCGAGGATGAAGAACCATATAAATATATCGTGAGCGGGCTTGACGCTTTTCACTATGGCGGAGAATTGGAAGCCTTCTATAAATTTGGTCGTTTTCTCCATCTTGACTTATTTGCCTCTTTGGGAGAATGGAAATGGAAAAACGATGTCAGTGCCACTATATATGATCAATATTCAGGTCAGCCGTTACAAACCATAAATGTATATGCTGACGGACTTCACGTGGGTGATGCTCCACAGACTCAGGTAGGAGCCTCTTTTGAACTTCATCCATTACAATCGTTCAATATGTTTGAACGATACTTCCACAGCGTTGATTTGTCAATTGGCGCTGAATGGAGCTACAATGACAGATATTGGGCTGATTTCGATCCGGTGTCACGAACATCGTCAGAAGATCGTTCTGATTCATATCTTATTCCGGGCTTTCATCTTGTCAATCTCTCTTTCAATATTGAAGGTCAATTGACTGATTCATTTTCTGCTATTATATTCTGCAATATCAACAATCTGTTTGATGAGCTATATATTGAGCGGAGCAAAGACGGTTCCTCACACAACCGTGAAACTGTCACAGGATACTGGGGCAACAGGCGCAATATAAACTTCGGACTTCGGCTTGAATTTTAAAACCCTCCCGGGAATATTCTCAGGAGGGTTTACCACCGTACCCCCGCGGGGAATCGAACCCCGACCGGAAGAACCGGAATCTTCAATTCTATCCATTAAACTACGGAGGCCTGTCAATCAGGTTGCAAATTTAGTAAAATTATTATCTTTGCGCGGTGCAAATCCAATATTATGCGGCATAATTATTGGAGAAATTGCGAATAGAAAGAATTTACAAACAATCAGATACACAACAAGATTATGAAAGCATACGTATTTCCTGGACAGGGATCTCAGTTTTCTGGAATGGGCAAAGAGTTATACAATACTAACTCTGAAGCGAAAGAGATGTTCGAAAAAGCGAACCGGATCCTTGGATTCAGAATCACAGATATAATGTTCGAAGGAACAGCAGACGAACTCAAAGCTACAAAGGTTACTCAACCTGCTGTATTTCTACACTCGGTAATAACAGCAGCAAGCATCAAAGATTTCAAACCGTCGATGACGGCCGGACACTCGTTAGGAGAATTTTCAGCATTGACGGCAGCTCAAGCACTCAATTTCGAAGATGCATTAAAACTTGTTTTCATCAGGGCTCAGGCTATGCAGAAAGCCTGCGAAGCAGTTCCGGGCACAATGGCTGCCATACTCGCTCTTCCTGATGAAACAGCTGAAGAGGTCTGCAATTCAATAAAGGGAATTGTAGTCCCTGCGAATTACAACTGTAATGGACAGCTTGTTATCTCGGGAGAACTTGAGGCAGTTAATCAGGCTTGCGAGATACTGAAAGAAAAGGGTGCAAAAAGAGCAATGTTGCTTGCTGTCGGAGGGGCATTCCACTCTCCATTAATGGAACCTGCAAGAAAAGAGCTTGCCGAAGCAATTGAAAAAACACCTTTTGCAAATCCAATCTGTCCTGTATATCAGAATGTTGATGCTCTCCCTCATACTGATCCTAAAGAGATAAAAGCCAATCTTCTGATGCAATTGACATCACCTGTCAGATGGACACAGACTGTAAAAAATATGATTGCTGACGGAGCAACTGATTTTACTGAAGTAGGACCGGGGAAAGTCCTCCAGGGGCTTATTCAGAAGACCGACGCCGGCGTAACTGTTTCAAGCATCAGTTAGTTAACAAGTCTCTACTTTAGAGACGCAAACATAGCACGGAGACTTCCGATATCGTCAAAGTCAACTTTTCCTTCGGAAAGATATTGTTCTATTTCATTTTTTCTGGAAGGGAGCAGTTTCAGCAAAGCCTTTTTGGTGACCTGATATCTCTTCGAACCTTTGACAAGATATGGCTTTGAGGAGAAGATATATTCAGTAGCATGATTGTCAAATACCCTCTCATTGCCACCCTCTGAATATGTCGAAACCTTTTTGATCGCTGTGGTAGATGAGGTCGAACCATACGCGCCCTGTTGCTCCGACTCGAATGAGATTCTCTTGACCTCACAGAGCAAGACATCGTCACACATATCCACAACTTCGTTATAATCCCCGTTTATCAGATAAAACTGATGTGTCCCTGCAAATGCTCTCTGCACATCATCATTATTTTTCAATGCAAGTGTATCCCCCTCAGGTGTGATGAAGTACAATTTCTGAAAAAACATATTGACATTGAGCATCCCGCTGGATCTCTGCCCGTCTTTAAAATATATGACGCCTTTTTTAAATTCCGGTAGAAAATACACTTCTTCACTTGAAATGCCTTTTTCCGGATCACTGACCTTTCTTCTTTCAATCTTCTGCCCGAAAATTGAAGTGCTCAGCAAAGAAACCGCAATAAAGAGCATCACGGAGGATAATATCTTTTTCATTTGGAACATAATTTGTTTGATAAAACAAAAATAGATAATTAAACTTTTATATCACAAAAATAATCTATAATTTTGAACTTTGATTAATAGTGCTAACTACTTAAAAATAAATAATTAGACATAATTCATTAGACATGGCAAAAGAAAAGAAATTCATCACTTGTGATGGTAACTATGCTGCAGCCCACGTCGCTTATCTATTTAGCGAACATGCAGCCATCTACCCTATCACCCCATCATCAACAATGGCTGAACTTGTTGACGAATGGGCCGCTTTCGGAAAGAAAAACATGTTCGGCGAAATAGTAAAAGTAACTGAAATGCAAAGTGAAGGCGGAGCAGCAGGAGCTGTTCACGGCTCATTACAGGCCGGCGCCCTTACATCCACATTTACTGCATCTCAGGGATTGCTTCTTATGATTCCTAACATGTACAAGATCTCAGGAGAAATGCTTCCTGGAGTTTTCCATGTTTCAGCAAGAGCCCTGGCCGCTCAATCACTTTCAATCTTCGGTGACCACCAGGACGTTATGGCAACAAGACAAACAGGCTTCGCACTTCTTTCTTCAGGAAGTGTTCAGGAAGCTGAAGACCTTGCGGCTGTCGCTCACCTTTCTGCTATCAAATCAAGCATTCCTTTCCTTCATTTCTTTGACGGCTTCAGGACATCACACGAAATCCAGAAGATCGAACTTCTTGATGCTGAAGACCTCAGGCCTTTAGTCAGTGACAAAGCCATCAAGAGATTCCGCGAAAGAGCATTAACTCCAAACAAACCTGTAACAAGAGGTACGGCTCAGAATCCTGACGTATACTTCCAGGCACGTGAGGCAAGCAACCAATATTATGACGCAATTCCTGATATAGTCGCAAGATACATGGGCGAAATCAGCGAACTGACAGGACGTCACTATCTGCCGTTTGATTATTATGGAGATCCTGATGCTGAAAATATCATCATTGCAATGGGCTCTGTATGTGAAACAGCAAGAGAGGTCGTTGATTATCTGAAAGAGAACGGAACGAAGAAACTCGGTGTCATCTCAGTACGTCTTTACAGACCATTCTCTGCAAAATACTTTATGCGCGCTCTTCCAAAGAGCGTAAAGAAAATTGCCGTTCTTGACCGTACCAAAGAGCCTGGTGCTCTTGGAGAGCCTCTCTACCTCGATATCAAGGATGTTCTTTCAGACAGAAAAGAGATTACAATCGTAGGCGGTCGCTATGGCCTTTCATCAAAAGATACCACTCCTGCACAAATCATCGCAGTATTTGAGAATCTCGCAATGAAAGAGCCTAAGACGGACTTCACAATAGGTATTGTAGATGATGTTACTTTCAAATCACTTCCTGTAAAGGAGGAGATTTCCCTTGCAAAGAAAGGCACATACGAATGCAAATTCTACGGTCTTGGTTCAGACGGTACTGTCGGAGCCAACAAAAATACTATCAAGATTATAGGTGACCACACTCCTAAATATTGCCAGGGATATTTCGATTATGACTCCAAGAAATCAGGTGGATATACCTGTTCACACTTGAGATTCGGCGATACTCCTATTCACGCTCCTTATCTTGTATCAACTCCTGACTTCGTGGCTTGCCATGTCCCTTCATACCTTCACAAGTATGATGTTCTCAAGGGTATCAAGAAAAACGGCACATTACTTCTTAACAGTATGTGGAGCATTGAAGAGACTTTCAAGAGAATCCCTGATTTCGTTAAAAAGCAGATTGTTGACAAGAACCTTAAGCTCTATATCATCAATGCGACCAAGATCGCTGCTGAAATCGGCTTGGGCGGAAGGACCAACACTATCCTTCAGTCTGCATTCTTCAAGATTACCAACATCATCCCTTACGCTGATGCTGTATCATACATGAAGAAAGCTATTGAAAAGTCATACGGCAAGAAAGGAGAATCTGTTGTTAATATGAACTATGCTGCTGTTGACCGTGGCGCTGAATACGCCGAGGTTGAAGTTCCATCAGAATGGAAGAACGCTTCAGGCAAATATGTTCACGACACATACAACAGACTTGCTCCGGAATGGGTTAGAAACGTTGCTGACATTGTCAATGCTCAGAACGGCAATGACCTGCCTGTAAGCACATTCGCTGGAGAAGATATGGTAGACGGCACAATTCCTGCCGGTACTGCAGCATACGAAAAGCGCGGTATTGCAGTTGAAGTTCCTGAATGGAATCCTGACAACTGTATCCAATGCAACCAGTGCGCATTTGTCTGCCCTCACGCAGCAATCCGTCCATTCCTTATGAATACAGATGAAGCTGCCAAGGCTCCTGCCGGAATCAGAAGAAAACAGGGTAATGCTGCATTTAGCGACTATACATTTACAATGCAGGTTTCACCGCTTGACTGTACAGGATGCGGCAATTGTGTTGATGTATGTCCTGGTATGAAAGGCGCCAAAGCCCTTTCAATGAAGATGGTTGATACCCAGATGGGAGAACAGGCCAACTTTGAATACCTCCATGCAAATGTAGGCTACAAGGATTCAGTCGCTCCAAAAGACCAGAATGTCAAGAACTCACAATTCTCTCAGCCACTGTTCGAATTCTCAGGCGCATGCTCAGGTTGCGGAGAAACCCCTTATATCAAGGTTATCACCCAACTGTTCGGTGACAGGATGATGGTTGCCAATGCAACAGGCTGTACTTCAATTTACAGTGCTTCATTCCCTTCATCACCTTACTGCAAGAATTCAAAAGGACACGGCCCTGCATGGGACAACTCATTGTTCGAGGATGCTGCTGAGTTCGGTCTCGGAATGAGACTCGGCTCAGAAAGAATGCGCGCTACAGTTGCCGACCTTATGACTAAAGGTCTTGACTGCACCTGCTGCGGTTCAGACATCAAGGCCCTCTTTACAAAATGGCTTGAAAACAGGGATAATGCAGCTGTAACAAGAGAGGTTTACGATGAACTTGTTCCTCTTATGGAGAAATGCGGATGCGATACCTGCAACAAACTTCTC
>CAZPLM010000060.1:0-6138 GCA_964587275.1 uncultured Muribaculaceae bacterium
AGTCTTTATTCCGAATGCATTGCTCCCGAAAAAGACGGCATTCAGATACATGGTGATGATTTCATCCTTTGTGTAGTTCCTTTCAAGCTTAACAGCAGTGATCCACTCTTTTAACTTACTGTTTACTAATTTGATATACTTACTGCCCGGAAATCTTGAGACGGTAGTGTCACGTGGGAAAAGCGTCTTTGCCAACTGTTGGGTAATCGTACTGCCTCCTCCCTGACTTGACTGCCTGAGAAGAAGCGTTTTTACTCCTACTCTCGCCAAACTCCTGAAGTCAATCCCTGAATGTTTGTAAAACCGCGCATCTTCAGTCGCCACAGTTGCCTGAATCAAAGATTGTGGCAACTGATCGTATGTTACAAAGGAACGATTCTCTATATGATAGGTATTGAAGACCTTTCCGTCTTCGGAAATCAAAAGGGTGGAAAGGTTGCTTTCCGGATTTTCAAGCTCCCCAAAGGAAGGGATCCTGCCAAAAATACTTATAAATAAAAGGAGGATAATAATGATGACAAATGGAGCCGTCACTAATACCCACCACCACTTGATTATTTTTTTCTTAGTACTGTCTTTCATTTTCATACATTTATAATTATTGCAAATGGTGTATGAGAGATCTCTTTATATGTTCGGTTTCAGAAGTTTAGAAAATCAATTACACAAACTCATTTTGCAAATTTAGGAATAAAAATTTGGATTATTGATTTATTTATACTTTACTTTGCGTTCCTAAAACATGAGAGGATTATGGGAGAGAATTTAGTAATCGTTGAGTCACCGGCAAAAGCCAAAACAATTGAGAAGTTCTTGGGAAAGGATTTTACCGTAAAGCCGAGTTTTGGCCATATTTGTGATTTATCAAAGAAAAATCTTGGAATAGATGTCAATAAAGGATTTGAGCCCGACTACGAGATTTCACCTGACAAGAAAAAAGTCGTCGCAGAGCTCAAAAGCGCAGTCAAAAAGGCATCCACAGTCTGGCTTGCATCCGATGAAGACCGTGAAGGAGAGGCAATTGCATGGCACCTTTCAGAGACATTAAAGCTTGATCCAAAGAACACAAGACGAATAGCGTTTCATGAGATTACAAAAAATGCTATTCTTGATGCTATTGACAACCCTCGTGACATTGATATGAACCTTGTAATGGCACAGCAGGCAAGACGTGTTCTTGACAGGCTTGTCGGGTTCGAACTCTCACCTATTTTATGGAAAAAAGTCCAGCCGAAGCTCTCAGCAGGCCGCGTCCAATCAGTAGCAGTCAGGCTTATCGTAGATAAGGAGAGAGAGATTTCTGCTTTCAGACCTCAACCTTTCTTTAAGGTCGAAGGCCTTTTCATCCCTGAGGGAAGCAAAAAAGAGCTGAAGGCAGTCCTGAATAAGAAATTTACTGATGAAAGAGAGGCCCTCGCATTTCTTGAAAAATGCAGGAACGCCGCTTTTGCAGTTGAATCTGTAGAGAAAAAAGAGGCTGTCCGCACTCCGGCTGCCCCATTTACAACCTCCGCCCTGCAACAGGAAGCCTCAAGAAAACTTGGTTTTTCAGTAAACCAGACAATGGCAGTTGCGCAGAAACTGTATGAAGCGGGACTGATCACCTATATGCGTACTGACTCTGTCAATCTTTCATCTCTCGCCATCGGTACTGCCAAAGAATGCATTTGCCAACTTTACGGAGCAGAATATTCCAAAGTAAGGCAATACCACACTAAAAGCAAGGGCGCACAGGAAGCACACGAAGCAATCAGGCCTACCTATATTCAAAACGCTTCAATTGAAGGGACGGCAGCTGAAAAGAAACTCTACACTCTGATTTGGAAGAGAACGGTAGCATGCCAGATGGCCGATGCCAAAATTGCAAAAACAACTATCTCGATTTCAGGTGACAATTTTAATGAAATGTTTGTCACCGAGGCTGAACAGATCCTGTTTGACGGATTCCTGAAAGTTTACATTGAAGGGCGTGATGAAGATGAAGATACTGACACAATAAGCTCAATACCGGATCTTTCAGTCGGGCATCAGATGCTTCGCAAAGAAATTGCAGCAACAGAACGCTTTACCATGAAACCGGCTCGATATACTGAAGCCAGCCTTGTAAAAAAGCTTGAGGAGCTTGGTATAGGGCGTCCTTCAACATACGCTCCGACAATCACTACAATAATGAAAAGAGGGTATGTGATAAAAGGTGACAGGCAGGGTGTTGAAAGATCATTCAGAGAACTGAAACTTTCAGGCGATAACATTTCCGGCAAGACATCCGTCGAAACTGTAGGAAGCGAAAAGAGCAAACTCTTCCCCGAAAATATCGGCATAGTAGTAAACGACTTTCTCGCATCTAACTTTGAAGATATTCTCGATTACGGATTCACTGCAAAAGTTGAAGGGGACTTCGACAGTATTGCTGCAGGAAAAAAGGTCTGGAACGAAGTAATCCGACAGTTTTATACTCCTTTCCACGAAAAAGTCGAGGAAAAACTGTCTGATAAAGAGCATACTAATACAGAGAGAATTATCGGTACAGATCCTGCCAGCGGTAAAGTCCTTATAGCAAGAATAGGCCGTTTCGGCCCCCTTGTCCAAAAAGGAGCTAATGACGATCCTAATAAAAAGTATGCAGGAATGAAAAAAGGACAGCTGATTGAGAATATCACCATGGAAGACGCTCTCAAACTGTTTGACCTGCCACGTACTGTCGGCAGATACAACGATCAGACCATCACCGCTGCAATCGGGAGATTCGGGCCTTATATTAAATATGGTTCATCATTCGTTTCGCTCGGTAAGACATACAGCCCATATTCAATTAATGAAACAGAAGCAATTGCTCTCATCGAAGAACACGCTCTGAAAGAGAGCCAGAAACATATTGCCTCATTCCCGGATAAAGACATTCAGGTGCTCAACGGAAGATTCGGAGCATACATCAAACACGACGGAAACAACTATAAGATTCCCAAAAACGTCGATCCTAAAAGCCTTGATGTTACAGCTTGTCTTGATATTATTGAAAAATCCAAATCAAAACCAAGCTCAAAGAGGCGGTAATCAGCAACTTACGCTATTATTTTGTTATTTGTGGCAAATTATTCCGTTAAATTGTTACAATTTATAATTTATTTGCTATTTTTGCAACAAAACAAAACTATCTATGGGAGCTACTTATCAAATTGATGCTATTGATCAGAAAATTCTTTCTTTTCTGGTAAAAAATGCAAGGATGCCTTTTCTTGAGATCGCACGCGAATGCGGGGTTTCCGGAGCTGCTATCCACCAAAGGGTTAAAAAAATGGAGAATCTCGGGATTATCACAGGATCGAGACTTCTTGTCAAACCTCAAGCTTTAGGATTGAATGTCTGCGCTTTCGTTGGTGTCAGCCTTTCTGAAGCAAACAAATACCCCGAGGTTGTTGAAGCGCTTAAAAAAATCCCTGAGGTTGTAGAATGTCATTTTATTACCGGAGAGCATGCCCTGATGCTGAAAATTTACTGCTTCGATCATGACCACCTGATGAATATTCTGATCAACAATATTCAGAATATTTCCAGCGTTTCTAAAACTACAACATGGGTATCTCTTGACCAGTCGATTGAACGTCAGGTGTGGGTCAAAGAGTATGACTATCTAAAAGCCCCCGTTGCTGTAGTAAGAGGAAGCAGAAAGAGAAAAAAATAGTTCCCTTATCTATTCAGATATACCGGACAAAACGGCTTGAGCATATTTCAGATCTTCCGGAGTAGTGATTTTCATATTGCCCCGGATGCCGTCTGTCAGTGTTATCGAATATCCGGCTGCTTCAACAACAGAAGCATCATCAGTAAAAGCAGGGGAAAATGGAAGCATATAAGCTTTTTTCAACACTTCGGAATGAAAGAGTTGAGGAGTCTGTACAAGCATTATCCTGCTCCTGTCAAGTGAATATGACCTTGCTCCGTCTTTTTCTCTCACAGAATCCACGGGACTGACCGCCGGTACCACAGCCTCATTGTTTTCTGCCTCTTCAAATAATCTTTGAAGAAATTCTTTTGAAACAAACGGTCTTACCCCATCGTGGACAGCTACGACAGCTCCGTCCGGAATATTGCATAACGCATTTTTCACTGAATGGAATCTCGTATAACCGCCGGATGTCAGAAAATAACTTGGAAGAAAATCATTCTGACGACAGTAATTTTTCCAGTATTCTTTTGATTCTGACGGGAGGACGAGTGCGATTCTAACAGGAAAATCAAGAGAAAGAAAGCGCTCTATGGTATATCTGATTATCGGCTTGCCATTAATCTCAATAAACTGTTTGGGAATGGAAGATCCCATCCTCACTCCGGTTCCACCGGCTACAATAATGGCATATTTTTCTTTCTCCATTTTTATTAAAATAATACATACAAAAATAAGCATTTTACCTTTATTTTCACTACTTTTGCCTTTATGTATCATTGCTTTTTTCAAAACATCTAATGTACTCAACACCAGACATAAAGAAAATCAGAAGAGCTTTGATTTCTGTCTATTCAAAAGACGGAATCATTGAAATTGCCGCTGAACTTGAAAAGTGCGGAACTGAACTCCTCTCAACCGGCGGAACATACGACTTCCTCACGAAAAACGGATTTAAGGTCTCAAAGGTCGAAGATCTGACAGGATATCCCTCGATACTCGGAGGGCGCGTAAAGACGCTTCATCCCAAAGTTTTCGGAGGCATCCTTTCCAGACGGGATAACAGCGGCGACAGCGATGATATGAATCAATTCGAGATTCCATTTATCGATCTGGTCATTGTGGATCTTTATCCTTTTGAAGAATATGTCAGAAAAAATGCAGCCCACGAAGAGATCATTGAAAAAATTGACATAGGCGGAATTTCGCTGATAAGAGCAGCCGCCAAAAATTACAAGGATGTGATAATAGTGCCCTGCAAAGAGCGCTACGCCTCACTTCTGTCCCTTCTCAGGGATAAGAAAGGAGAAAGCTCAATTGAAGACAGGGCATCATTTGCAAAATATGCATTTGCCACCTCGTCACATTACGACACAATGATCTTCGAATACCTTAACTCTGACGGAGAAGTACCGTCATTCAGCAAGAGTATTTTTGAACACAAAGAACTCCGCTATGGAGAAAACCCTCATCAACATGCCTCATTTTTCGGGGAAAGTTCCTCTTTACCAAAGCAGTTGCACGGCAAGGAAATTTCCTACAACAATATGATTGACATTGAGGCCGCTCTTGAGTTGATTTCAGACTTTTCAAAATGCACGGTTGCCGTTATCAAGCACAATAATGCATGTGGATGCGCTGTTAGAGATAATCTGCTTGATGCATGGAAAGACGCATTGGCGGGTGACCCCGTTTCAGCATACGGAGGAATCATTGTTTCAAACAGACTGATTGATGATCAAAGTGCTGAGGAGATCAACAAAATTTTCTTTGAAGTCATTATCGCCCCCGGCTATTCGGAAAAAGCGATCAACATCCTCGAAAGCAAAAAGAACAGGATTATTCTTATTAATGACGGAGTTACGCTCTCAAACAATAAATTTCGTTCCCTTTTCAACGGTGTTCTTGTCCAGGATCGCGACACCGTGGCAGAAAAGGTTGAAGACCTCAAGACCGTCACAAAAAAAGCCCCATCTGCCGATGAAATCACAGATATGCTCTTTGCAAACAGGATTGTAAAACATTCCAAGTCAAATGCAATTGTTTTGGCAAAAAACAGAATGCTGCTTGCAAGTGGCATTGGCCAGACGTCAAGAGTCGATGCTCTTAAACAGGCAATTGCAAAAGCCCGTTCATTCAATTTTGACCTTAACGGAGCAGTTATGGCATCGGATGCTTTTTTTCCATTTCCTGACTGTGTGCAAATTGCAGATGAGGCAGGAATCACGGCAGTGATCCACCCGGGTGGCTCTATCAGAGATGACCAGAGTATTGAGTATTGCAATTCTCACTCAATGTCTATGGTAATAACGGGCAACCGACATTTTAAACATTAGAAACAAATAATAATATAATATGGCATTTTCTTTCCTAACACAAGAGTTGGCAATCGACCTTGGGACAGCTAATACAGTCATCTTCATGGATGATAAAAAAGTCATTGACGAACCCTCAATTGTTGCCATCGATATTCA
>CAZPLM010000060.1:6148-8312 GCA_964587275.1 uncultured Muribaculaceae bacterium
GCCATTAAAACTGTAAGGCCATTGAAGGACGGCGTTATTGCCGACTTCGATGCAGCAGAGATAATGATCCGTGAATTTGTAAAAATGATCAATTACAAAAAGACCTTTTTCTCTCCGAGTCTGAAGATGGTTGTATGTATTCCAAAGGGTAGTACAGAGGTTGAGATAAGAGCTGTCCGCGATTCCTCTGAACACGCAGGCGGCCGTGATGTATATATGATTTTTGAGCCTATGGCCGCAGCTCTCGGTATAGGACTTGACGTTACAGCACCTTCCGGCAATATGGTCGTAGATATAGGAGGAGGTACAACAGAAATCGCTGTCATATCTTTGGGAGGCATTGTGGCTGATGAGAGCATTCGCGTTGCAGGAGATGTCTTCACTACTGAAATTCAGCAGTATATGCGACAACAGCATAATATCAAAATTGGTGAACTGACGGCAGAAGATATCAAGATTAAAATCGGGGCTGCCCTCTCAGACCTGGATGAAACTCCTGATCCATACATTGTAAGCGGTCCTAACCTTATGACTGCACATCCCGTTGAGGCTGAGGTAACTTCACAGGAAATAGCGCACTGTCTCGACAAATCTCTGATCAAAATTGAATCGGGGATTCTGACCGTTCTTGAAAAAACCCCGCCTGAACTTTACGGAGATATCGTCAAAAAAGGCATTTTCCTGACCGGAGGAGGCGCATTGCTGAGAGGACTTGACCAAAGATTGACAAAAAAGATCAATATTCCATTCCACGTATCGGAAGATCCGCTTCGTGCAGTAGCTCGCGGCACATGTATTGCCCTTAAGAATTCAAGCAGATTCAAATTCCTGTTGAGATGAGAAACCGCTCCTCTCTCCTTTATTCTATTGCTGTATTTTGTCTGTTTGTACTTTTGGAGGTATGTTCCGTCCTCTTGATTACAAATAACAGCATCGTACAGCGGTATAAGATATTGGGGAGTGTGAGAAGCATTCAAATCTCATTGTGGCAGGGAAGTGAACAAATCCGTCAGTATTTCAATCTCAAGGAAGAGAACAGAATACTTGTAGAGGAAAACGCTTCTCTCAAGCAGCGCCTTTCTCTCTACCAGGACAGGAGTGCCGAGCAGGACAGTGTTCTTCTCGATTATTCCGGCATCTATTCCTACCTTCCTGCAACCATTATCAAGAATTCTACTAACAAGCAGCATAATTACCTTATCTTAAACAAAGGAAAAAACTCCGGTGTCGAGATTGGTATGGGAGTTGTCACTGATTGCGGAGTAGTAGGCATTGTAAATTCAGTCAGCAATAAATACGCATTTGTCATCTCGTTTTTGAACAAGTCACAGGCCGTAAGTGCTAAAGTTATAAAAAACAATTACTTCGGGCCTATGGTTTGGGATGGTATCAACTACAGAAAGGCCAGGATGTATGACGTTTCGCTGAATTGCAATACTTCAAAAGGCGATACAGTTGCCACAAGCGGATTTTCAAACATATTTCCGCCTGACATTCCGTTAGGGACTGTTTCCGACTTCAAGATTGTAAGCGGAACATACAAACAACTTGATATTGACCTTTTTCAAGACTTTCGTATGATAAAGAACGTATATATTGTTTTAAATAAGGATATTAAGGAGATACAATCTCTTGAAGAAGAATGAAGGACCTGCTAAAAAGAATATTATTGTATGTGATGATTCTGATTATTCAGATTATCATCAATGACTTTGCCAATCTTGGTCCATATCTCTATATTTGCTGTATACCGCTTCTGGTAATCTATTTGCCGATCGAACAAAAAACAGCAGTGTCACTTCTTCTGGCTTTCGGGCTTGGGCTTCTGATAGACATACTTTCCGATGGAATAATCGGATTGAACGCAGGCTCTGCAGTTTTCCTCTGTATGTGCCGCAAACCATTGTTCAAACTTGTTTTCAGCCGTGACAATCCGGACAAAAGGTCATTGCCTACAATCAGAGAATCTCCAGACAAGTATATTAAATATGTATCTCTTTCCGTTTTCATCTACTTTTTGTTTTATATCCTGTTTGACGGATTCGATATTCAACAATGGCTGTTTTCGCTCATACGGCTTATACTCTCATGCATCATTAACGTGATTATAATCTCTTTAGTCTGCTACTCGTTTCTTAATGAAAGGAAATAATAATGGCTGTAT
>CAZPLM010000060.1:8322-9146 GCA_964587275.1 uncultured Muribaculaceae bacterium
TATCACTGGGCAAGAAAAATATTCTGATTATCGGTATAATTGCTGTTTTCGCTGCGATATTCGTCAGGCTTTTTCAAATTCAGATAATAGACAAGAAATACAGGGTCAATGCCGAAAACAACGCATTGAAATATGAGACCATTTATCCGGCAAGAGGACAGATTCTTGACCGGAACGGAAAACCGATAGTACAGAATAAAATTGCATACGACCTGATGGTGACGCCAATTGAAGTTGTAGAGTTTGATACCCTCGCTTTCTGTCAGATATTCGGCCTCGAAAAAGAATTTGTTGTAAATAAATTCAATGAATACAAGCGTTACCGTAAAAAAATCGGTTACAGCTCAATGACATTTCTGAAACACGTCCCTGCAAAGCAGTATAACATTTTTTCAGAGCAGAACTACCGTTTCCAGGGATTCAGTGCAGTCAGCAGAACAACACGTACATATCCTTATAATGCGGGAGGTAACCTGATCGGTTACATTTCCGAAGTCGATGAAGCATACCTGAAAAAAAATCCGACATACAAAAGCGGAGACTATGCCGGCAAAACCGGAATAGAACAGGCTTATGAAAGCAGACTCTGCGGCGAAAAAGGATACACCATTTACCTCAGAGACGCACATAACAGGATTAAAGAGAGATATGATGATGGCGACCATGACAAGGAAGCTGTCCCGGGAAATGACATTTCTACCACTATTGATGTCGATCTTCAGGCTTACGGAGAACTTCTGATGCAAAATAAGGTCGGATCGGTTGTAGCAATCGAGCCATCTACCGGTGAAGTTCTTGCAATGATCTCAAGTCCGGGTATAGAT
>CAZPLM010000060.1:9156-11431 GCA_964587275.1 uncultured Muribaculaceae bacterium
TACAACGAGATTATTTCAAACCCCCTGAAACCGATGTTCAACAGAGCAGTGATGTCACCTCAGCCACCGGGATCTGTTTTTAAACTCGTAAACGGCCTTATTGGTCTTCAGGAGAAAGTCATTACCCCTGAATCACGATTCCCGTGCCATAGAGGATTCGCTTTCGGAGGTGTAAAGCTCGGATGCCATAATCACCCTTCACCTCTCGATTTCAGACAGTCAATAATGATGTCATGCAACGCATACTACTGCTATGTCCTGCGCGCAATACTTGACAATCCGAAATATCCTTCCATAGAGGATTCTTTTAATAAATGGAGAGACTACGTAATGAGTTTCGGCTTCGGACAGAAACTCGGAAGCGATATTCCGTATGAACTTGGCGGAAATGTACCAAAGACAACAGTATACGACAAAATTCATGGTAAAGGCAGATGGCGTTCCCTTTCGATCATCTCCTTATCAATAGGACAGGGTGAACTCGGGTGTACACCACTTCACCTCGCCAACCTTGCAGCTACTATTGCAAATCACGGCTATTATTACATTCCACACATCATCAAGGATGACACTGAATATCCTATTGATCCTAAATATCTTGAAAAAAAATACACCATGGTGGATACCTCATATTTTTCAATTGTGGCCGAGGGAATGTATATGGCAGTTCAGGGAGGACCGGGGGCAACTGCAAGAATAGCTGCAATCGATGGGATCGACCTCTGTGGAAAGACCGGAACAGCCCAAAATCCCCACGGAGACGACCACTCTGTATTTATCTGTTTCGGACCGGCAGACAACCCAAAAATAGCAGTGGCTGCATATATTGAAAATGCAGGATTCGGGGCCACATGGGCAGCCCCGATTGCTTCCCTTATGATTGAAAAATATTTGAAGGGAGAGGTCGGAGAAAATCGCAAATGGCTGGAACAAAGAATAGTGGAAAGCAATTTACTTTATAAGGTAAATCAGAAAGTCAAAAATAAAAAAAAGTAAAACATGGGCAGGTCAATCTATAAAAAATTAGACTGGTACCTCATTGGAGGGTTCCTTCTGCTTGTTTTCTTTGGCTGGATTAATATCTATGCCGCCCTGCGCGGAGAAGATGCCCGAATTTTTGATTTTTCCCAAAGATATGGAATGCACCTGATCTGGATTGGTGTTTCAATCACACTGGCAATCCTGATTATTTTTGCCATACCTCCGAGATTTTACAGTGTCTTTGCCTGGTGGTTCTACATTTTGGCAATACTTACACTAATAGCTGTTATTCTCGTCGGAGTAGAGGTTAAAGGATCCCGTTCATGGCTTGCTCTGGGGCCTGTCAGGCTGCAACCTGCCGAATTCTCAAAGATCACCACATCAATCGCGCTTGCTGCACTGATGGGCAAATATGGCTTCAGATTCTCCTATCCGCGAGACATGATAAGGGCTTTCCTTACTATTGGTATCCCCATGCTTCTTATTATTATGGAAAAAGAGACAGGCTCGGCACTTGTATATGTAGGATTCCTGCTGGTTTTCTACAGAGAGGGTATGTCAGGCTGGCTTCTGATTCTCGGAATAATTGCAATAATACTCTTTATTCTCACATTAGTCTTTTCCCCATTCATAGCCATACTGGTAGCAATAGGATTGTTTATTATTATTTACAGTCTTCTCAATAAAAAAACAATCCTCGGAATCATCATAGCTGCAGCTGCCATCACCCTTCTGTCATTTCTGCCTCGACTGCTGTCGATTAAGGCAATTGCGAAAATCAATCCTTTCTCTCCTGAAACATGGACAGGAATTCTCACTATTGCCACAGCCATTTTCTTCATTTGCAGATCATTTTTTGTCCGCATTAGAAAAACAAGTCTGCTGAGACTTTCACTGATCTCTCTTATCTGCGGTGTCGGCTTTATTCTTTCGGTCCAATTTATTTTCAACAACATACTTCAAGACCACCAGCGCGCCAGAATAGAATCTCTTCTCGGAATGAAAGAGGATAAAATGGGGGTAGGATATAATGTCCACCAATCAATGATAGCCATAGGCTCCGGAGGATTTGCCGGAAAAGGATTCCTCAACGGTACACAGACACGTTTTGAATTTGTTCCTGAACAGGGCACTGACTTCATTTTCTGCACAATAGGAGAAGAGTGGGGATTTCTGGGAGCCATTGCCGTACTGGCAATATACCTGATGATGATCATCAGAATCATAAACAATTCGGAAAAGAACCCTGACAGCTTCTCAAGGATATACGGTTATTGTGTCGCCTCCTGCATGA
>CAZPLM010000061.1:0-11409 GCA_964587275.1 uncultured Muribaculaceae bacterium
CTCGTCGGGCTCATAACCCGGAGGTCGGAGGTTCGAGTCCTTCCTCCGCTACTAATAAAAGAAGAAGAGGGTGTCCATGAAGGTCATCCTCTTCTTCTTTTGTGGGGTCGGCTGTGTGCAAGGTGAATATTGAATAAAATTCAATAAATCGAAAAAAAAATTAAAAAAAGTGTAACAATAACAAAATGTTATTAATTTTGCAGCATCGAAAGGGTGGAGGACGAGTTGAGGTGCTATGAATATGAGAGTTAACTATTTTTTATAAACCTAAAAATTAACATTAAGATTAAAATGAAAACTAAAGTTTGTGTGATAGCTGCTATCGCTATCTGCTCTTTGTTCGCAGTTTCATGCAACAATCAGCCAAAAGAAGTTCCTGCTGAAGAAGTTGTTGTAGAAGAAGTTGAGACAGTTGTTGATACAACTGCTGCTGCTGACTCAGTTGCTGTAGAAGTTGTTGCCGAGTAATTTATTACTTGAAACAAATTGAATCGCCTCTTGGGGCGATTTTTTTTTGGTATTTTTTGTTCATGCCGTGCGGTTTTTCTAACTTTGTATATAATAAAGAATTAACGATGAAATATATTAAAACTGAAATTGAGGGCCCTGTCATTATTGAACCGAAAGTGTTTGGGGATCAGCGCGGATGTTTCTTCGAATCTTTTTCATTAAGAGATTTCCGGCAGAATATTGGTCCCGTTGATTTTGTGCAGGATAACGAATCATATTCAATTAGAAAAGGGGTGCTTCGCGGACTTCATTTTCAAAAAGGTGAATTTGTCCAGGCAAAGCTTGTCAGAGTAGTATCAGGCAAGGTTTTGGATGTTGCGGTTGATATCAGAGAGGACTCTGTTACTTATGGAAAGTATGTTTCAGTCGTTTTATCAGGAGAGAATAAGCGTATGTTCTTCTTGCCAAGGGGCTTTGCTCATGGATATCTGGTTCTGGAAGATAATACTGTATTTCAGTATAAATGTGATAATTATTATGAACCGAAGTCAGAGGGGTCATACAGATGGAATGATCCTGAACTGAATATTGACTGGGGCATCGCCCCTGACGAAGTTACTCTTTCCGCAAAAGACTCGGCAGCTCCTTTTTTCTGTGAGCAAGGATCGGACAAATAGATCTCTTATAATAGTTCAGTTACACATTCTCTCAAAGAATCCTTCCATGAGGGTATTTCAATTCCAAAAGTTTCTCTTATCTTACTTTTATCAAGTACGGAATATGATGGTCTTGTCGCCTTTGTGATATATTCTTTGGATGTAACTGGATTTACCAGGCAATTGAGACTGCCAAATTTCATAATAGCAGTTGCAAATTCAAACCAGGAGCAATGTCCTTCATCAGTGTAATGGAAAATCTCACCCTGAAAATCTCCTGCCCGAGGTACTATTTTTAAAATAGCCTTTGCCAGATCTCTAGCGTATGTGGGCGATCCAATCTGGTCTGAAACAACATTTATCTGCTCTTTTTCTCTGCCTAAAGAGAGCATTGTCTTGACGAAGTTTTTACCGAAAGTGGAGTAGAGCCATGCAGTACGGATTATTATACCATTGACGCCGATTTCTCTTACGGCAATTTCGCTTTCGTACTTTGTCAGGCCGTATGCAGATAGCGGTTGGCAAATATCATTTTCTTTATATGCTCCTTCTCTCTTCAGACCGTCAAATACGTAATCTGTAGAGATCTGAACTAAAGCGGCATTATGCCTCTTTGCGGAGCGGGCAATGTTTTTTACTCCATCAACATTGATTTTCCTGCAGATGTCTATATTGCTTTCTGCATTTTCCACATTTGTATATGCTGCACAATTAATGATTAAAGAAATATCATGATTTGTAATTATTCTGTCCACCTCTTCCGGTGAGCAGATATCAAGAGGAAGTGCAGCCGGGCCGGCAATCGCATCTGTAAAGACATACTTGTTATATCCGTTAGTAAGTAATTGTAACTCAGAACCTAATTGTCCGCAAGCCCCTGTTATGAGGATGTTTTTCATTATTTATTGGTTTTCCGGCACCAAGATAACGATTATTATCAAATTTAGGATTGGGAAAGGTGTTTTAAAGCCTATGAAGAATAAAAATAAGTTATATTTGTGAAAATTTTAATAAAATGGATTATAATACCCAACGGGAACAATTGATATTACCGGAATATGGAAGACATATTCAGAAGATGATTGAACAGGTTAAGCAAATTTCAGATAGAGACAAAAGAAGCGAACAGGTGAAGGCGATTGTCAACATCATGTCGGTATTGAATCCTCATCTTCGGGAATTCCCCGATTACAAACATAAGCTTTGGGATCATGTCGAGATGATTGCCGGATATGATCTGGATGTCGATTCTCCGTATCCCTTAAAGACAAAAGAAGATGCATCTATAAAACCTGATCCTATCGAGGTTAAAAAGGACCAGATCAAAGCGGCATGCTATGGAAGGAATATTCAGAATATGATCGCTCTGATTGCAGCTCGTGAAGATGATGATGCGAAAAAGGAGATGATCAGAATGCTTGCTCTCTATATGAGACAGCAGTATTTGATTTGGAATAAGGATACCGTTTCGGATGAGACAATATTCAATGATATGGAAAAACTTTCAAATGGATTATTGAAAGTTCCGGAAGGGATAGAACTCGGACCGGTATCAGGTGAATTCAACAGACCGGGTATGATTCTTGGCAACAAGAATAACTTTAAAAAAGGAAAGAATAAAAAGAGGAAGAAAAATTAATGGCAACAAAGTCAGATAAAAAATCAGACAAAAAAAAGAAAAGAAAGCCTGTAACAAAACGTAGCCCCGCTAAACCGATTGAGGACAGACATAGCGTTGTAAGGATTATTATCGGGATAGTATTTGTGGTTTTCTGTCTTTTTACTGCTGCCGCCCTTATTTCATATGCTTTCACATGGACTGCAGACCAAAGTCTCAGAGGAGATCCGGAGTTGTGGAAGAATTACGTGATAGCTCAGAATGCCTGTGGCAAAATTGGTTTTGAATGGGCGGATTTCCTGATAGCAAAGCTTTTCGGGCTTGGTGCTTTTATTGTGCCGATATTCATAGGCCTTGTGGCAATTTACTGCTTCAGAATACGACGGGTCAGAATAATCAGATATTTCCTGATCTGCACATTCGGATGCATTCTGTTTTCAGTCCTGTTTGCTTTTATTGCCGAATTCTTGCCTATTAATGAAATTTTTACAAACGGTGCGGGTGGGTCCTACGGCAATTTTGCCAATGAGTGGCTCTGTTCTATGTTGGGATATATAGGCGCCGGAGGCGTTTTGCTTGCTCTTCTTTTTGTATGGCTTACCTGTCTCAATAGAAAAGTCGCAGAGAAATTCGACAATTTCATATACAATTCATTTCATTCAAAGAAAAAAGAAATGGATGGCGATACTGATGATATTGACGGTGAAAATGAGGATTCGGACGAAGAGTCTGACACACAGGAGGAAAAGGCTGGTTTAAATAGAGAAGAGATTCCTGAAAATGATAATACTAAAACCGAAAGTGAAGAAGGTGAAGCCAAGTCGGATCAGGATGAAGATAAAAACCCGGGAGAGGATGTGATAGACCTTGATGATCCGGATAACCCTGAAGATCACGATAATGTGCAACTTATTGTAGAAAAGGACGGGAACGACTATCTGGCAAATCTTACAGAGGATGAGAAGGCTAGGCTGTATGATCCGCGCCTCGACCTCTCTTCATATAAGGAGCCACCGTTGTCGCTTCTCGAGGATTACAGAGAAAAGTGGTATGAGGTTTCAAGATCCGAACTTGAGAAGAACAAGATGAAGATTGTCAACTCCCTAGGCAATTACAAGATTAAGGTGTCAAGTATTTTTGCTAAAATGGGACCCACTGTTACTCTGTATAAAATCCATCTGGCTGACGGTATCAGGATTGCTCAGGTAAAAAGACTTGAAGAGGATATTGCTATCTCACTTGGCGCCAAAGGTGTCAGAGTTGTAACGCTTTCAGATGCAATTGGTATAGAGGTGGCAAACGAGAAGCCGAGCATAGTAGCTCTGAAATCCGTTTTGAACTCACCTCAGTTTAAGGCTAAACGAGATGAAATGGAGTTACCTGTAGCAATGGGGATAACTGTAAATAATGAACCGTTTTTCTTCGACTTGGCAAAAATGCCGCACTTGTTGATTGCCGGTGCGACCGGTATGGGTAAATCTGTGGGATTGAATGCGCTAATTGCTTCTCTGCTCTATTGCAAACATCCGAGTGAAATGAAATTTGTGATGGTGGATCCAAAAAAGGTTGAGTTGGATTTCTATGCAAAGCTCGAGAGACATTTTTTGGCTAAAATGCCTGATGAAGAGGAGTCTATTATTACTGATACACAAAAGGTCGTTTATACTTTGAAATCTTTATGTATTGAGATGGATGCAAGGTATGATCTATTGAAATATGCGGGTGTAAGAAAGATAAAGGAGTATAATGAAAAGTTTCTTCAACGTAAGCTGAATCCTCTTAAGGGACATAAGTTTCTTCCTTATATTGTTGTCGTGATAGATGAGTTTGCTGATCTGATCATTACTGCCGGCAGGGAGATAGAAGAGCCAATTGCAAGACTTGCGCAAAAAGCTCGCGCTGTCGGTATCCACCTCGTTATCGCAACTCAAAGGCCTACTACAGATGTTATTACCGGCACAATAAAGTCCAATTTTAACTCTCGAATTGCATTCAAAGTCAATTCATCAGTCGATTCTAAAACCATTATTGACCAGTCCGGAGCAAATCGCCTGATAGGACGCGGAGATATGCTTGTAACATATCCAGGAATTGATCTTACTCGTGTCCAATGCGCGCTGATAGATACCCAGGAAGTTATACGCATTACCGACTTTATAGGTGGGCAGAAGGGATATGATCATGCTTTCGATTTGCCTGAATATGAAGAAGAAGATAATTCTGCACAGACTAAGGATATAGATTTGCGCAAGCGCGATGATCTTTTCAGTGAAGCGGCAAAGATAGTTGTCCAGTATCAGCAGGGGTCCACATCTTTGATTCAGCGCAAATTGACTGTCGGCTATGCAAGGGCGGGCAGGATTATTGATCAGCTCGAGACCGCTGGCATAGTCGGACCTTTTGAGGGCAGCAAAGCCAGAGCCGTGCTTATTTCAGATTTTGATTCCCTTGACAGGATTCTCGATTCACTCAATTCTCAACAACAATAGCACGTTTTTTGAATCATATTTTTATATGAGAAAATACAACTATATTCTAATTGCCTTTATGCTGCTTATTTCAGGCAATGCATTTTGCCAGAATGGTATTTCTCTGATGTCACGGATTGAGGGGAAGGGAAATGTTGTTGTCAAATACAGTATTTCAGGGAAGAATGAAACTGGAAATGTCGTTTTTCGGCAAAGTGGCAGCATTGATGTTAAGAGAGATCGTTACAAGCTGACTGCCAGTGGTCTTGAAATCTTCTGCAATGGAAAGTCGATGTGGGTATATTCTCCGGAAAGCGAAGAACTTGTTATTTATTCTGCCGACAAACAATCTTCCAATCCGGCTGAGAATCCGCTTCTATTTCTCAAGTCTTCCTGCGTTTCAGAAAATAAAGATGGGAAATCAGTAATATCCTATACGGACATTGATGGGAAAATCTATACCATTATTGTATCGGATATAAAAGAAGTTACTGCAGAATGGCCTGATTCTCATTTTGAATTTAATATGAACTCAGCTTCAGAGGATCTGATAATCACTGATCTGAGGGACGAGTAATTATATTATTCCGGCCTTTTTGAATACTTCCACTATTGAAGGATAGGTATTAGAAAGAAATTCAGGCAGTGAGGATTTGGCAACCCATGTTGCTTTTTTAATATCTTCTTCTGTTTGAGGAATCAGTTCTTTCGGTTCAGTATATGACATTTTATACCAGTATGTGTGCTTGAGGCAGAAATCACCTTTCATGTGGTAACAGTGGTGGGTGACGCAGATTAACCTGCCCTCATGAAGATTCTCAAGCCCTGTTTCTTCATGAACCTCTCTTATGGCACATTCTTCTATTGTTTCACCCTCTTCGAGTTTGCCTTTCGGCATATCCCATAATGAATTGCGGTAAATAAGAAGATAATCCTTCGCTCTGTTCTGGACAAGTCCTCCACCGGCGTCTATCTGTTTGAAAGTATTACATAGAGTATTGAATACTCCTGTTTCGTCGTTTGTCGGAATGTAAAGTTTGGAAATATTAGTCGCTGAATCGAAAAACGAAGGGACAGATTCAATATCTGAAACATTGTTACAGCTAAGGATGAGTACATTAGGGTCATTTAACGAATGTTCGTCAGGTGAGCAGACTGTTATGCTTCTTTTCTCAAAATGAATGCGATACATTTTCAAAACATTAATTGGCAAAAGTAGTAAAAACGATAACCCAATCAAATTTTATTTATTAACTTTGAAAGGTTGTACTTTAAGGAATTAAATTAGGCCGGCTTGCCTCTTTGAATATCATTAACTATGAAATACAGGCTCGCGATCTTCCTTTCTCTAATATGTTTGCTGGCATCTTCCGATATGCCGGCACAAAACAATTCGTTTAATATCAAAGACAGTACATACTCATATTATATGAAAGTTGAGAGCAGAATCCTTGACAATGATGTATTTTCTATGATCGATACGTTATTCGATATGGCTGTGAAAGATGGGGATGTGAGAATGCAGGCTGTGGCGATGACAAAATATGTCGATCACTATTATAATCTCAGAAATCTTGACAGCTTGAGGGTGTATGTGCAAAAAGCTAAAAACTTCGCATCCAAAAGCGAACAGCCGGTATATTATTTTTTTTCATGGAAACGGTTGATAACCTGTTATATAAATATGAACTATTATAGTATGGCGATTCATGAACTTGAGATGATGCAGAAAGAGGCGATGGAAGAAAAGTATATTTCCGGAATAGTAGATGCCTACGATCTTACTGCAACGGTCTATTATTCACAAAGTTTATATGATCTCGCCATCGAGTTTTATCAGAAGGCAATTGATTTTGTTAAAGAAAACAATGTCGATTATTTCAACCTCTCAATCATATATGTTCGTCTTGGCTATTGTCAGGCCAATGCAGGCCAGGTTGAAGAGAGTTTCAAGTCTTTTCAAAATGCAAACAAGGTAGCTCGCTCCGTTCAACAAAAGCATCAGATATATGAGGGGTATGTTGATTATTATGTCAAAAAGAATGATCTGGTGAAAGCCGCGAATTTTCTTGATTCAGTGAAGTCGCTTAATGTAAATAGTCCGAATAGCTTTAAGTCTCTATATAAATCACAGATGAAATACGAATTTGCCAGAGGAAACTATAAGGAGGCGTTGAGGATGACTGATTCATTATCCAATTTGACCGATAACTCGTTTGCCGAAATAAGAATAGAATGTCTTGCAAAAATGGGGAGGTATAAAGAAGCGCTGGAGGAGAGCATGAAGTTCAGCCACAGGAGTGATTCCATACACCGGTTGATGGAGAGTTCCAAAATTGGTGAGAATATGGCTATTATGGAGGTGGACAGAATTAATTCTGAAAAAACGGAAGCAGAGGCCAAGATAAAAAGTCAGGGGATACAATTCCTTGCTGTTTCGCTTATTCTGTGCTTATTTATCGCTATTGTGGCCATATTGTTTTTTGTCAAGGTCTATAAATTGAATAAGAAACTTTTAGCTTCGAAATCTGAACTTGAAAAGACAATTAAACAACTTGAGGAGACGGTTGAATACAGAAATGAATTTTTTAAACATATTTCTCATGAAATAAGAACACCATTGAATCTTATTGTCGGGTTCGCGCAGTTGATAGCTGATAATGCAGGGCAAAGTAGTGAAATGAAGCAGTACGCTATGACTGTTAATACAAACTGTGATCTGTTGCTGAGGACTTTATCGGATATGATCGATGTGTCTAAATATTGCAATTATGCCGGATCTGTGGAAAAAACCATAGTTGATATTAACTCGGCATGTTATGAGTTATTTGAAAAGGTCAAGATTAAGTCGGTGAAGAAATTGGATTTTATTTTTGAGCCTTCTCCTGATATGCCAAAGTTCAGGATTTACCATGTCGGATTTGTTAAAGTTGTTGAAAAAGTTTTGGACAATGCGGTAAAGTTTACGAACAGCGGCTATGTGAAGCTTTCAATATCTCAAGGTAATCGCAATATAATAATAGCAGTGGAAGATACGGGGACCGGAATAGATCCGTTAAAGAGTGAGTTTGTATTCCGTGATTTTACAAAAATTGATAATTATTCTCAAGGAATGGGTATTGGACTTACCATTGCTGCAATGATAACGAAGCTGATGGACGGTAAGATTTATTTCGACAAGGAGTATGTAAATGGATGCAGGGTTATTTTCAAGTTTCCTTACAAATAATTAACTTTGCACGATTTAGTAATATTATAATATGGAATCAGTAGAAAGAAATGTAGCCGCTTATTTATTGGAAATAAAAGCGGTAGAGTTGAGGCCAGAAGAGCCTTTTACGTGGGCATCAGGTTGGAAGTCACCTATTTATTGTGACAATAGAAAGATTTTGTCTTATCCGGGCATTCGCTCGTCTATATGTGATTATATAGTTGATACGATACACCAGTATTTTAAAAAAGTTGATGTTGTAGCCGGTGTGGCTACCGGAGCCATCGCTTTTGGCGCTTTAGTCGCAGAAAGGATGGACAAACCGTTTATTTATATTCGCCCGAAACCAAAAGACCACGGTACAGGGGCGAGAATCGAAGGCGTTTTGACCAAAGGAGCTAATGTCGTAATAATTGAAGATCTCATCTCCACAGGTATGAGTTCCATGTCAGCCGCAGATTGCGTGAATAAATTTGGTGCAAATGTAGTCGGTATGGTTGCTATTTTCTCATACAATTTTCCGAAAGCTCGCAGATTGTTTGAAAATGCCAATATTGAACTTCATACGTTATCAAATTATGAAACTCTTATAGAAGAGGCTGTTACATGCAAATATATCAAAAATGAAGATCTTGATATATTGAAAGACTGGAGATTTAAACCTGATCTCTGGGGACAGGAATAAAGAGTATGATAAAAGAGGTAACAGGGAAGACTGTCCTTATCAACAAGCAGCCGATGGAGTTATATTCTGCTTTTTCTGATTTGCGGACATTTAGCGGTATGATTCCTGAAGATAAAAAGAAGGATTTGACTATTGAAGAAGATTCTGTTGTAACCAGAGTTCATGGGATGGAGATCGGATTTAAGATCTTTCACAGAGTTCCATTTTCTCTTATCGAAATGGAACATTATGGAGAGACTCCGTTTCCTTTTCTTATTTCAATGCATCTGGATCCGGCTGAACAGGACGGGACTCTTTTCCATATCGAAATGAAGGCCGAATTATCTGCCATGCTAAATATGATGATCGGTGTAAAAATGCAGGATATCATAGATCAACTTACTCAACAGATAGCTGATGCCTCTGCCGGAAAAATGCCTGATAATTTTCCCGATAACATCAGTGGCTTTAATTTTTAATTTATGTTTCCCGAGGCATTTGTCAGAAATATCAGTGAATCCCTTGGGAAGGAAGCGGCGGATCTTCTTGTTAAAGCGCTGCAATCTCCTCCTGAAATCTCAGTAAGAAGAAATCCGGACAAAATCAGCCGTGATTCTTTTGAACAAATTTTTAAGGATAATGCTGATGGAGAAGTAAAATGGAACAGAGACGGGCTTTATCTGAAAGAGAGGCCCTCTTTTATTTTCGATCCACTCCTCCACGGCGGCGCCTATTATGTTCAGGAGGCTTCTTCAATGTTCATCCCTTTTTTACTCCAAATGGGCATTTCTGTGACAGGTTGTTCTTTAGGTAACTTGAAAATTCTGGATCTTTGCGCCGCCCCGGGAGGTAAAAGTACTTCTATTCTTCCTCTTATTGATGATAATTCACTGTTGGTCGCTAATGAGGTGATTAGATCCAGGGCTGCTGTTCTTGCTGAGAATATCAGCAAGTGGGGAAGGGCAAATGTCATTGTCAGCAATAATGATCCACGCGATTTCGCATCACTGAAGAATTATTTTGATGTGATAATAGTCGATGCCCCATGTTCCGGAGAAGGGATGTTTAGAAAAGACGCAAATGCTCGTGATGAGTGGTCTGAGGATTCGGTTTCCCACTGCGCTTCACGCCAGCGCAGGATTCTGGCGGATGTGTGGCCGGCATTAAAAGATGGCGGAATACTGCTTTATTCGACATGTACATTCAATAGATATGAGGATGGTGATATCATTGAATGGGTCTGTTCGGAACTTGGAGCCGACACAGTCCACTGCCGGATAGAAGAGATGCCGTTTGATTCGACGGGTATTTTACAAAAAGACAAAGGATTTCTTTTTGTCCCCGGTAAAATCCGTGGTGAGGGATTTTACTGTTCGATATTACAAAAGAATGATAATTCCGGAAGCAGGGAAAAAACATTTTCTTCTGCAAAAAGATCGAAAAATTATTTGTATAAAATGTCCGCTGGAGACAGGTTTATTCGTGAAGGATACGAATTAATGCCTTGTGCGTCGCACCCTGAATTTCTGTCAGCATATCCTGCTTCTCTTGGTAATGAAATGCGTTTTCTTGAAAAGAAGCTGCGCTCTCTTATTTCAGGTGTGATTATTTGCGAAGTTAAAGGTAAAAATTGTGTTCCAACTGCCGAACTGGCTCTCTCTTCCGTTCTGAACAGAGAAGCATTTCCTTATTTGGAAATGACTGCGGAGCAGTCCATAGATTTTTTATCGAAACATCCTGTGGCATGTCCGGATTTACCAAAGGGATATGTTCTTGTCGGGTATCATAATCTGCCTCTTGGCTTTATCAACAATATCGGTACGCGTACAAACAACCTTTATCCCAATTCATGGCGCATAAGAAAATCAAGATAGCGCAGGTATAAAAATTCATGTGGCCACCCATTCTTCAGATCGAACAGACAGCCACATTACTTAACCTAAACTTAAACTATGAAAAACTTCGTATAAATAAATTACAAAATTTGTGCCACAAACGTGGATTTACTCTTTACAAATACGAAGCTTCGCAAACTTTAGCAATAAAGTCTTTTTTTCTGAATTTTCAAAATTTATTATCGCTTTTTTATTCGCGCCTTCTCCATCAATGGATATTATAACACCGTATCCAAAGCGGTCGTGTTCTACTTTTTGACCTTCTTTAAGGTCTGCGACAGGGTCAGCCTTGAAGTCTGGAGAGGGTTTATGAACAGATATGGAATTATTGTTTATATACTTAGGGCCTGTACTGCGATAGAAAGTATGCCCGGATAATCCTTCATTCGTAATAATGTCCGGGACAGACTCATCAATATTTCCATTCAGATACTGTCTGTCAATTTC
>CAZPLM010000062.1:0-11404 GCA_964587275.1 uncultured Muribaculaceae bacterium
GTCCCTGTCGAGAAAGAGGGTATCGAATGGTTTATATTTACCTTCAGCAAAATCCGATTGAGCTGTACCATAATCTTCAGGAATACCGATATCAATAAAATATCCGTCTGTAACATATCCATAAACACCACTTTGGATTCTCTCAAACACATCAGTTTCCATTGAAAATTTCTCAGAGTAGTTGTCAAGAAGTGTCCTGGAAAGAATATAGACACCTCCATTAATCAGTCCTTTTTTGCAAAAATGTTTTTCTTTAAACTTTAGTATTTTGTTGCTCACCTGATCAAGAACTACCTCCCCATATCGGTTGAAATCACTCATCTGTTTTAACGCAATTGTGATTAAGGCGTTATTATCTTTATGCTGCTTCAGCATTTTTTTAAAATCAATGCCAAGAAATGTGTCGGCATTTAAAACGGCAACCTCGCTGCATTCTTCAGATAATGGTGCATTTTCAATGGCAAATTTAACCGCTCCGCCCGTGCCGAGTGGTTCCGGTTCAACAACAGTAATGATTTCTGCACTGCCTTTATATTCCTTCAGCCACTCTTCAACAGCTTCGTGCCTGTATCCAAGTGAGAGAATAATTTTGCTGAATCCGGATGATTCGAGGCTCTCAAGGATGTATGATAAAAATGGCTTGCCGGCAACTGGAGCAAGACATTTCGGCAGATCTGAAACAACACTGCGCAGGCGTGTTCCCTGGCCGCCTGCAAGTAGGATGCATTCCATTTGTTACTGTTTAAAAAGCGATGCTTCAACAGCTTCGCAGATTATGTGACCGATAAGGATATGGGCCTCTTGAATGCGGGGTGTGTCTGAAGATGGCACATTTATCAGGAGGTTGGTCAATTCTTTCATTTTTCCACCCGTTTCTCCTGTAAATGAGATGGTTGCAATTCCAATTTCTTTGCATGCCCTGTATGCTTCAAGTATGTTTCGTGAGTTGCCGGAAGTGGAAATGCCAACAAGAATATCCCCTTTATGGGCAGTGCCGGAGATAATTCGCGAGTAGATTTTTTCGAATGAATAGTCATTTGCAACTGCCGTAACGTATGAGGTGTTGCAATGTAATGCCTCCGCCGGAAGAGCTGCTCTGTCAATGTAGAACTTTCCTGAAAATTCAGCTGCAAGGTGCTGAGCATCAGCTGCACTGCCACCATTACCGCAGAAAAAGAGTTTGTGTCCCGATTTAAAGCATTCCGTTATCTGTCTGATTGCTTCTGCAATGGCGTTTTTAAGGCCGGCATTGTTATCAATAAGGGAAATGACCATAGAATGGTCACAAATCCGTTTATCAATTATATTATTGATCTCCATGTTGTTAATCCTTTTTCACAAAATTCAAAATTATAAACAGCCCCAAGTTTCATCTTCTTTAACGCTGATGTGACCCGATAACAGGTATTTTCAGGACAATAGAAAAAGAGAAATCCACCACCACCGGCACCTGACACTTTGCCTCCAATCGCACCATTTTCAATGGCAGTGTCATAAATTTTATCTATAGAATCGTTTGTAATGTTTCTGGCCATTACTTTCTTGCTGTTCCAACTGACATTGAGGGCATTGCCTACCTCATTCAAATCACCTCTGATAAGCGCGGTCTTAATATGGTAAGCTTCCTTCTTGACATTGTGCATTGCTTCAACGGATGCAGTGTTTTTCTGACGGACATTTGATATCTGTTCTTCGATGATTTTTGATGAACTTCGTTGCTTGTTAGTGTAGAACAGAACTGTTTTCATCGACCATTCCTGAATAGTACTTTCGCTAATACTCAATGGGTTGACAATCACTATATCATCATTTTTGAACTCCATAAAATTAACTCCTCCGAATGTGGCGGCATACTGGTCCTGTTTTCCTCCTGCCATTTTCAAGTCAATCCTTTCGATTTCAAAGGCATATCTGGCCGTATCATATTTTCCCAAAGGTAAATCCAACCATTCGGTAAATGCTCCGATAATAGCAACAACAAGTGTGGATGAAGTACCGAGTCCTGAACCGGAAGGAACATCCATCTCAGTTGTAAGTTCAAAAGAGAGAGGTTTTCCGCCGTTGAATTTTTTAACGATGGAATTATAGACACCACATTGAAGTTCAAGTCCCGGAATAAGAGCAATCTCGCTTACTTCATCTATTTCACAGAAACTGTCGGTGTTGATATGTACGAATCTGATCTTGCCGTTGTCCAGCGGTTTAATAGTCGCATGGGCATAAAGATTGACAGTAACATTTAATACTGCTCCGCCATAAATATCAGAATAGGGAGAAACATCGGTTCCTCCTCCTGCAATTCCAAGCCTGAAAGGCGCTTTACTTCTATATAACATATCTACAAAGTTAAAGAATTTATAGAATTTATTTTGTTTTATAAAAAAATATATAACTTTGCCATCACGAATGGAAAAGAACAGATACATATCAATTCTTCTTATGATAACACGAATGCATCGCTAAGGTGCATATTCTTTTCTTTTGTCTCCTTCCGCAGGAGATCCAATGCCTGAGGGCATAATCAAAACAAATAAGCCGAAAGGCAATCCAACAACAAAAAACAATAGCGTCAAAGCGTTGACTATTATATGCTTTGTGCTGAAAAACAGATTAATTATGTCAAAGTATAATCATTTTGAAACTTTGCAGGTGCATGCGGGGAGATATGTTGATCCTCTAACCGGAACCTGCACTACACCAATTCACCAGACAGCCTCTTTTGTTTTCAAAAGTATTCAAAATGCTGCCGATCTCTTCAATCTTAAAGCTGACGGATATATTTATTCAAGAATGTCCAATCCCACGACCGATGTGTTTGAAAAAAGGATTGCCGCTCTTGAAGGCGGAACTGCCGCACTTGCAGTCTCTTCCGGCCAGGCGGCTGAATTTATAACCATTCAGAATATTGCCGAGTGCGGTGATAATATAGTGACTTCTCCATGTCTTTATGGAGGTACTGTCAATATTTTCAAATCGAGTTTTCCGAAATTCGGCATAGAATTCAGATTTGCAGATAAAAACGATATTTTGTCATACGAAAAACTGATAGATGACCGTACAAAAGCTCTGTATATAGAATCGATAGGGAACTCTGATTTTTATGTTCCTGATTTTGATCGCCTTGCCGAAATTGCAAATAAACACGGAATACCGCTTATAGTGGATAATACATTCTGTGGAGCAGGGTATCTTTTCAGGCCATTCGAGCATGGAGCAAATGTCATCATTCATGCTGCCACCAAATGGATTGGAGGACACGGAAACAGTATTGCCGGCGTAGTAGTGGATGGGGGAAATTTCAATTGGGCAAATGGTAAATTCTCCGGTTTTACCGAACAAAACGAATCATATCACGGACTGCAGTTTTGGAATGCATTCGGTCCTGATTCACCTTCTGGGAATGTGGCATTTGCAGCTCGTGCAAGGGTTGTCGGACTAAGAGACTGGGGATGTTGTCTGAGTCCGATGAATGCATTTCTACTGATAGAGGGTGTGGAAACTCTGTCACTCAGGATGGACAGAATGATGGAAAATGCATTGGAACTTGCTGAGTGGCTGTCAGTTCAACCTCAGGTTGAATCAGTCAATTACCCCGGGCTGGAAGGGAATAAGAACCATGAGATGGCTAAGAAATATTTTAAAGGAAAGGGTTATGGCAGTGTGCTGACATTCTGTTTAAAAGGGGATAAGGCCGAGACTGCTCATTTTGTTGAAAGATTGCAACTGATTACACATCTTGTGAATGTTGGAGACAACAAGACACTTATTTCGCACTCTGCTTCCACAACTCACGGACAGCTTTCAAAAGAGGCTCTTGCGGCTGCAGGAATTGGAGAAAATATGCTTCGTATCTCTGTTGGCATTGAACATATTGATGATTTGAAAGCGGATATCAAACAGGCATTTTAATATGATAGAAAAAGAGTATAAATATTCGGGTAATTTTCCTTTGGAGGGAGGAGGTTCCCTTGATGGATTGACTATCAGATATCACGTCAGTTGTGAGAATCCTGACGGAAAAGATGTAGTTTGGATATGTCATGCTTTGACAGCTAATTCCAATCCGGAAGAGTGGTGGGATACGCTTGTGGGAAAAGGAAAGCTATTTGATACTGAAAAATATTATATAGTGTGTGCAAATGTCATAGGTTCCTGCTACGGGACGACCGGGCCTTCAAATTATTCAAAAGCCATGTACAGAGAGTTTCCGCTGATAACAATCAGGGATATTGTGAAGGCACATGAATTACTGAGAAAGTACCTGTCAATTAATCAGATAGATTTTCTGGTGGGAGGCTCAAACGGAGGATTCCAGTCTATCGAGTGGGCTGTCTCCAATCCTGACATTATAAAGAATCTTTGCTTGATTGCCACGAATGCAATTGTAAGTCCGTGGTGTACGGCGTTTATGGAGTCTCAAAGAGCAGCTATTGAGGTAGATGCAACATTCAGAGAGTGCATGGACCTGAAAGGAGGTGCAGCAGGGCTTGAGGTGGCACGTGGTATTGCGTTACTTTCATATCGTTCATACGCAGGGTATTGCAAGACACAACAGGAGCAGGATCAGGATTTCATGCTTGCAAAAAAGGCTGTGACGTATCAGCAGTATCAAGGGAAAAAATTATCGGACAGGTTTGATGCCTATTCGTATTTCAGCCTTGCTTTGGGTGTTGACACTCATAATACAGGCAGAGGTAGAAACGGCGTTGAGGCCGCACTTAAGAGAATAAAAGCTAAGACATTGTGTATTGCAATTGACAGCGACATACTATTCCCCGTTTGCGAAAGTGAAGCCATCGTTGACAGTGTAGAGGGGGCATCGTTGGAAGTTATTTCTTCTGATTTTGGACATGACGGTTTTCTGCTTGAATATGAACAGATTACCGCAGCAATAAAAAAACATTTTGATTTATTTGATTGATTACCAGTTATGCAAGTACTTAAATTTGGAGGGACATCGGTTGCCAATGCCGAAAATATTGGCAAGGCAGTCAGGATTGTAGAAGAAGAGTTACAGAATGACAAGACCATTGTTGTAGCATCAGCGTTGAGCGGTGTGACCAACAAATTGATTGAGATTGGGAATGCAGCGGCGGATCCTTTTGATATCAGAATAGAGGGCAATAAGGAGCCTTATAGATACGAGGTTATGCTCAATGAGCTTGAATCTCAACATATTGGTTTGATTGACAAATTGTTGCCTGAAGAATACAGAGAGGGGATAAAAGAAACTGTCCACAATCTGTTCAAGGAATTAAGGGGAATATGTAAAGGGGTTTTCAGATTGAAGGAGTTGAGTTTCCATACCCTTGACCTGATAATGAGTTTCGGTGAGATTCTCTCAACGAAGATTATTGAAATTAAATTCGCCTCAATGGGGATCAGTTGTAAATGGGTGGATTCGAGACAATTGATAAAGACATATTTTGCAATTTCTCAGAATATTGTAGATATGGAGCAGACTAATGACAATATAAAAAAGGTATTGCTCAAAGGTAATGCAAGACTGTATCTATTGCCGGGTTTTGTCGCATCGGACAGTACGGGCAGAGTCACGACCCTCGGGAGGGGAGGCTCAGATTATACTGCAGCTTTGCTTGCGGTAGGGACAGGTGCCAGAATCCTTGAAATCTGGACAGATGTCTGCGGAATGATGACAGCTGATCCGCGTATTGTAAAAGGAGCAAAGACAATTGAACACATCTCTTATAAAGAGGCTCTCGAACTCTCCCATTTCGGGGCTAAGGTAGTCTATCCTCCAACTATTCAACCTGTTGTAAGTAGAGGAATTCCAATTCTCGTAAAGAATACTTTTGATCCGGAAGGAAAAGGGACGCTTATCGAGCAAAATCCGCCTGAGAGCCATAATAACATAAAGGGTATTTCGAGCAGCAATAAGCTGGCGATTCTGTCAATGGAAGGAAGCGGAATGGTAGGGATACCAGGATATTCAAGCAGACTGTTTGATGTGCTTACTAAAAATGAGATCAATATCATTCTTATAACTCAGGCCTCAAGCGTTCATACAATGCTTGTTGCAATTGATGAAAAAGATGCGCCAAAAGCAAAACAGGCAGTAGATAAACTTTTTGCATACGAGATTAGTTTAGGCAAACTTGAGCCGCTTAAGGTAGAAAAAGGATTTTCTATCATCAGCCTCGTGGGAGACGATATGAAAAACCAGTCCGGAGCGAGCGGAAGAATGTTTGAAGCGCTTGGTTGTGAGGGGATCAATATCCGCGCTATTGCACAGGGTTCGTCAGAAAAGAATGTGTCGGCAGTTATTGCTACAAAAGATGTAAGTGTCGCGCTGAAAGCTATTCACAGCGAATTCTTTGATGAGAGAAATAGAAAAATCAATCTATTTATCGCGGGTTATGGAAATGTCGGGAAGGAGCTGGTAAATATTATATCAACCCAGAAAGAGAAACTTGGCAAAAAGTTTAAGATAGAGATGAATATTGCCGGGATTTGTAATACACGACATAGTATATTCTGCGAACGGGGTATTGACAGCGAGAAGATCGGTGATATTCTCAAGTCTAAAAAGAGTGACGGGGCGCTGTCCGGTGAATATGGAGTAGAATGTTGCGCATCAAATATCAATGACTTCGTTGAAGAAGCTGTAAGAATGCATCTTCCAGGCAGTCTCTTTGTGGACTGTACTTCTGACAAAGTTATCGCAAATCTTTATCCCGAGATATTGAATGAATCCATAGGTATTGTTACCTGCAATAAAATTGCAAATTCGTCAAGTATGGAACTATATCGCAGAATCAGGAGCGCCGCCAGGTTGCATAAGGTTCCTTTTGTATATGATACCAATGTAGGGGCTGCTCTGCCGGTCATCTATACGATAAAGGAGCTTGTCTGTTCAGGCGATGAGATAAAGTCTGTTGAGGCAATGGTCTCAGGCTCTCTTAATTTTATTTTCAGCGAATATTGCAGACCTGGATTTAAAGGGACATTCGAGTCTGTCGTGCGTCTTGCAGGGAAAAAGGGATATACCGAACCCGATCCGCGTACAGATCTTGAAGGAGTTGATGTACTGAGAAAAGCTATTATTCTTGCACGCGAAACAGGTATTGATATTGAGGCAAAGGATGTTGAGGCAAGAGGCTTTTTGCCGGAAGAATGTATTGGGGGAGATGTTGAAAGTTTTTATCGGGCCCTCAAGGTAAATGAACCGCTCTTTGACAAGATGAGGAAAGATGCGGCAGATAAGGGAGGCAAGTTGAGGTATGTTGCATCAATCGTCGATGGCAAAGTATCAATAGGATTGAAGATCATAGAGTCCGAACATCCTTTTTATTCTTCAGAAGGGACAGATTCTGCTGTTTCGATAGAAACGGCGCTATATCCCGCTCCGATAATTATCAAGGGAGCAGGAGCAGGAGCAAGAATTACTGCCGGTGGAGTTTTTTGGAATATTTGCGTGCCGAGAGAATAAAATTATAAGAAACAATATAAAAAGAGATATAAGATGAATAATTATAAAGTTGCAGTTGTAGGTGCCACCGGACTTGTCGGGGGTAAGGTTATTGAAGTGTTGAGCGAGCGTCATTTCCCGATCAGGGAACTTGTCCCTGTTGCCTCTGAACGTTCTGTGGGCAGAACAATCGGATTTGAAGGAAAAGAATACAAGGTAGTCTCTCTTGAAGAAGGGGTTGCGGCTAAGCCGGACATTGCGATTTTTTCCGCCGGTGCCACTGTTTCAAAAGAATGGGCTCCCCGTTTTGCCAAGGCAGGATGCAGAGTTATCGATAACTCTTCATGCTGGAGAATGGATAAAAATAAAAAACTGATTGTTCCGGAGATCAATTCGGATGCACTGACAAAAGAGGATTTTATTATTGCAAACCCTAACTGTTCAACAATCCAGATGGTTGTGGCTCTTGCTCCACTGCATCGTCAATACAAGATAAAGAGAATAGTTGTCTCTACATATCAGTCGGTTACAGGGGCCGGGCAGAAAGGGATCAATCAGATGTTGAAGGAGAGAAGCGCAAGCATTGGTGATAAATGTGAATTTGATAAAGTGAGTTCAAACGGATTGAAAATAGCAAATTCAGGATTGAAGGATGCATTTGCTTCTCCGATTGACTTGAATCTGATACCGCAGATAGATGTGTTTCTTGAAAACGGCTCTACAAAGGAGGAAGAAAAGATGGTCAACGAAACTCACAAGATTTTTAATGACTATTCTATAGGAGTATCTGCCACAACAGTCAGAGTCCCCGTGACAGGTGGACATTCTGAATCCGTCAATGTAGAATTTGAAAATCCTTTTGATATAAATGATGTCAAGGCTATTCTTGCTGACGGACCGGATCCTGACTCAAAAGCTCCGGGTGTTGTCTTCTATGATGATCCGGGACAATGTAAATATCCAATGCCGCTCTATTGCTTTGGTAAAGATGAAGTATTTGTCGGACGCGTGCGCAAAGATAATTCCGCTGCTAACTGTCTGAATCTATGGGTGGTATCTGATAATTTAAGAAAAGGTGCAGCTACGAATACCGTTCAGATAGCGGAGGTGCTTGTAAGAAAATTTCTCTCTTAAAAAGCATATTCCGCCCCGAGTCTAAAATAACTGTTTGTAGCTTTATTGACAATATCATTTTTCAGGAGGTTGACTGCTCCCTTGGAGTAACCTGCTTTTATTCTGAAATGGCCTGTTTCTGCTGAGATGTTTAACCTCAGACCGAAATCTCCTTTTGTGGGGAACAGTTCTGAGGAGTTGGTGCGGAATGCTCCGTAAATTCCGAAGCCTGCATGGAGAATACCGACAATTTTGAGGTTTAAATCAACAGGGACCGTGACATAGGAATAGTTGAGGTTTTCAGACGAGTCGCTGTTTTTCAATCGTCCTCCCTGTCTGTTGAAGTATGCTCCCATATTTATTGCCACAATACTTGAGGCATTGAAAGTTGTTGTCGCCCCAAAATAATAGCCCGGGGTAAAAGAATTATAGTCAGATCCGCTGATCTTTGAAAAGATAATTCCAGCCTCTGGCCCAAACTCCCACTTCTTGTATTTAGCATTTTCAGCAGGGATATGGACAATACTCGCAGGAGAGGAGATATCCCCTGCAAAAGTGTTGTTTTCTAAAGAGATATCAGTGCTTTTGGAAAGAAATGTAATGAAGTCGGAAGGACTGTTGCTTGCTCCACGCTGCTCTCCAATAATGTTCTGATTTTTATCAAGGATAAAAAGTTGAGGAATGGCAGTATTGTTCCCGCAGTAACTTTTTTGATAACTGCTTCCTTCCATTGAGTCAACGTCTATCAGCACAATATTAAATGAATGAAGCAGAATGGTCGCAGTGGAATCTGTGAAAATGCGGTTCTTCATGTATTGACATGGAAGACACCAATCGGCGGTGAACATAATCAGGGTGGGTCGATCGGTGTCTGCAATATACTGAGCAGCAATCTTTTTCTGCGCATAAAGCGGTGTGAATAAGATTGCAGCCAGTAATAATGTTAGTAATTTTTTCATTCGAGGGCCGATACAAGATCGGCAATACGCTTGAGTTCTTCAGGAATAGGAAGATGCTGAGGACATTTGTCCCTGCATTTCCCGCAGTTACGACAGCGGTCAGCGCGGTTTGCTTCAGGAATTTTGTGGTAATCATTTAAAAAGGCATTTCTGCGCTTTTTAAACTCTGCGGTATCAGGATGTTCGATATCCGGTATCATGCTGTTGTTGACACACTTGTTATAAACAGCAAAGTTCTCCGGGATATCTACACCAAACGGACACGGCATACAGTATTTGCAGGCGGTGCAGCGTATTGGCTTTGTCTGAAGGAATATTCTGAGAGCTTCTGCCAGGACATTTTTGTCATCCTCCGTGAGCGCTTTGAAATTGGACATACTGTTGACATTGTCAATGACATGGTCCATAGCGCTCATTCCACTGAGAACTGTCAGAATCCCCGGAAGACCGGCAACGTACTTGAGAGCCCATGAAGCAGGACTCCAGTCACTATGTGCCTTTTTCAGGATAGATACTGCATCAGGGTTGAGGTTGGCAAGCATCCCGCCACGGATAGGCTCCATGACAATAATAGGTATATTCTTTTCAACTAAACGGTTATAATAATATTTAGCATCCTCGGTATCCCAGTCATAATAGTTGAGCTGAATCTGGACAAAATCCCAGTCGTGTTTTGCCAGAAGATATTCAAAGAACTCCTTATCGCCATGAAAAGAGAATCCGAGATTCTTTATCCTGCCCGCTTTTTTCTCTTCTAAAAGATAGTTATATGCTTCGGTCTCTTCGTATGCCTTGTCATAGGACTCTCTATTCTGAAGAGAATGAAGAAGATAGTAATCAAAATATTCAACCTGGCACTTTTCGAGCTGCGTCTCAAATGTCTTTTTTGCGAAAGCTGCATCTGTTACAAGCCATGTAGGCATCTTGTCAGCCAGATAGAAAGATTCGCGCGGATATTTTTTCAGAGCTTTCCCAATGAAAGTCTCGGAAGTGCTGTGATGATATGGCCACGCTGTATCATAGTAGTTGACACCGTGAGCATAAGCGTAGTCTATCATTTTCTGTGATAATTCCTCATCTATCTCATTTTCACCCGTGGTAGGGAACCTCATGCAGCCGAAGCCGAGAAGAGAGATTTTTTCCCCGTTTATCGGGTTAGGGTGTCTGTCAACTGATTTTTCTTTTTCATTGGCTTTACAGTTTGTAAGGGTAGTAAGCCCGCCTGAAACTGCAGCCAGCCCAAGCGCCCCTGCTCCAATATATTTTAGAGCGTCTCTTCGAGAAATCCTCTTCATAATCTTATTTTTTATGATTAAACAAATATACTAAAACTTCTTTTTAACTTAGCATAATGGTTGGTAAATATGGATATATTTATTTTGTGGAATTGCTGTTTTGCATGATGGCAAGCCACTATATGCTGGGAAATCCTTTTTTCGGCGAAGCTGTCTTTCTTATGCTGTTGTCTCTGACAATTTACTATCAAACAGGTCTTTATAATGTAGGAACAAGTGGTTTTGCAAGGAATTTGAACCGTGCCATTTATTCAATTGTAATTCTTGCCGGGATTGCCCTGATGTGTTTATATCCGGTTTTTTTCAAGATGCCGAAAGCCAATTATGTCTCTTTTATAGCATTGTCTTTTGCTGCAATCAATGTTATTGTGGATATGATCTTTCCCAAATCGTTTATCAGAGTGGTCAAGCCCGTCAGATATGATAATATGACAGGTATTTCATCCTATGAGATTTTCAGAAATATCCGAAGAAAACAGTTTTGCTATCCTGTCACGGAGACTCTGTCCCGCAGCCAGCTTAAAACGCTCCCTGTTATTATGCACCAGCGTCAAATCAAGCTGGCAATTAGCAAGTGCGATCCTCGTAAATTGCTCAGCCACATGACC
>CAZPLM010000063.1:0-6842 GCA_964587275.1 uncultured Muribaculaceae bacterium
AAACCAAATGTGCAAGAATCGCACTCTCAGGTCATTTGGTGCACATTTCACTTGAGCTGACACCCTCTGAGGTCACTCTGTGAAGCTCCTCAAAAATAAGATTTGCGGGGCAGCTGCACCAAAAGGTCCGGCAGGGACAGTAACTCCACGATCTCCAGTACAAGCATACAAATGTGTGAAGCAACGTCGACACGCCAGACGGTCCGGCAGGACAATTACTCCGCGATGTCCTGTGCGAAGTATCCAAATGTGCGCAATGTCCAAAGTGCGAAGCAGTTAGATTTACAGTGACTCTATCCTGGGAGACAGCAAGACTGCCTCACATGTAATCCCCAGAGAAAAGCAGTTAGGTTTACAGCTTCTTTAACAGAGTCTTAAGACTGACTTTCTCCTGCATTATCCCAAGCAACTTCTCAATAGGTACACGATCCTGTTTCATATCATCCCTATATCTGATAGTCACACAGTTATCATTAAGCGTATCATGATCGACAGTGACACAGAAAGGAGTTCCGATAGCATCCTGTCTGCGATATCTTTTTCCTATGCTGTCTTTCTCATCATATTGACAATTGAAATCATATTTAAGAAGGTCCATCACCTCCTGAGCTTTCTCAGGCAGACCATCTTTCTTTAAAAGCGGAAGAATCGCCATCTTCACAGGTGCAAGTGCCGGTGGAATCCTGAGAACTACACGTTCTTCCCCATTCTCCAGTTTCTCTTCACAATATGCAGAAGACAAAACAGCCAGAAAACATCTGTCAAGACCGATTGATGTCTCTATGACATACGGTGTATAACTTTCATTTGTCTCAGGATCAAAATACTGCATTTTCTTTCCGCTGAATTTCTGATGATTGGAAAGGTCAAAATCCGTACGAGAGTGAACTCCCTCAAGTTCTTTGAATCCAAACGGAAATTCAAATTCAATATCAGTAGCAGCATTTGCATAATGAGCAAGTTTTTCGTGATCATGAAAACGGTATTTTTCATCTCCAAGTCCCATTGCCTGATGCCATTTAAGACGTGCTTCCTTCCAAAGTTTAAACCATTTCATCTCTTCACCGGGACGGACAAAAAACTGCATTTCCATCTGTTCAAACTCTCTCATCCTGAAAATAAATTGTCTTGCAACTATCTCATTTCTAAAGGCTTTACCGATTTGGGCAATACCGAACGGAACCTTCATCCTGGCAGATTTCTGAACATTCAGAAAATTAACAAAAATGCCCTGTGCTGTTTCAGGCCTCAAGTAAATGACTCCTGACTCATCTGAGACACTTCCAAGTTGAGTGCTGAACATCAGATTAAACTGACGTACTTCCGTCCAGTTTTTAGTCCCTGAAATAGGACATACAATATCGCAATCAATAATCAATTGTCTTAAAGCAGTAAAGTCATTGGCATTCAGTGCCTCTGCCATTCTATTATGGACCTCGTCCCATTTAGCCTTGCTCCTCAACACATTAGGATTAGTTTCACGGAATTTTCCCTCATCAAACGAATCTCCAAACTTGCGCCGTCCTTTTTCAACCTCCTTATCCATCTTTCCTTCAAGCTTTCCGAGATAATCCTCAATCAGCACATCGGCTCTATAACGTTTTTTTGAATCCTTGTTGTCAATCAAAGGATCATTAAATGCGCTTAAATGTCCTGAAGCCTCCCATATTTTTGGATGCATAAAAATTGCCGAATCAAGACCGACAATATTCTCATGAAGATGCACCATTGCTTCCCACCAATATTTCTTAATATTGTTTTTCATTTCAATCCCCATCTGACCATAATCATAGACAGCACTCAGGCCATCATAAATCTCACTTGACGGGAAAATGAAACCGTATTCTTTCGAGTGAGCTACAAGATTCTTAAAAACTTCTTCCTGTGTCATAATCTTAATATTTGTTCCTGAAATCCGAATTCAGGAGTTTTTTTACAAATTTTCTCTGTTCAATCTGCGGATGTGGGACTGTAAGTCTCTCCGTAGAAATATTCATATCATTGTATTTCAAAATATCAATATCAATAATGCGAGAGCAATATTTTCTGCTGCCATCTTCTTTGTATTCAGCCTTATGCACAGGCCTGCCCATTTCAACCTCAATCTGCTGGCAAATATCCAGCAGCCTCTCTGCCCCATCTTCATCTTGAAATGCATCACTTTCAAATGAAACAACCTGATTGATAAAATCATCCCCATCAAAACCCTCGGCCTCTGTCACAATCTCTTCTGTCCCTATCAGAAAACACCCTGGATCGTTGAGTTTCAACCTCTCTTTCAACAACCTGCGGGCCATTACAATATTAGCATTCTTATCACCGCAATTAGTTCCAAGTGACAAATATATCATTTTAAAACATATCAAGTTCCAACTTGGCCTCATCACTCATCATGCTCGTATTCCACTCAGGCTCAAATACAAGCTCTATGGCCACATCTTTCACTCCAGGTACATCTCTCACAGCATCAGCAACATCCTCAAGCACTTGATCAGCCACAGGACAATTCGGAGCCGTAAATGTCATCTTAATGAATGCTTTTCCTGCGTCATCAATTTTCAGGTTATAAATCAATCCGAGGTCATACACATTCACAGGCACTTCCGGATCGAACACCTGCCTCAAAGCCATCACAATATTCTTTTCAAGCTCTTGTCTATCAATTGGTTTTTCTGCCATAATCAAATACTCTTTTCTTTTTCTTCAAATGCCAAAGCATACATCTTTATCTGCTTAATCATTGAAACAAGTCCGTTTGCCCGTGTCGGAGAAAGATTCTCCTTAAGTCCGATCTGTTCAATAAAATCCAGGTCAGCATTCAAAATTTCATTTGGTGTATGTCCGTTGAAAACCCTGATCAGCAGCGAAATAATACCTTTTGTAATTATAGCGTCACTATCTGCTGTAAAAAACAGTTTTCCACCCTTATCCTCACAGTCTAACCATACTCTTGATTGACATCCTGCTATCAGATTACTGTCAGTCTTACCCCTCTCCGCAATCATAGGCATCGACTTTCCCAATTCAATCAGATACTCATACTTGTCAAGCCATTCAGAAAAAACAGAAAACTCTTCAACTATTTGTTCTTCAATTTCTTTAATTGTCATAATTAACTATTCATTATTACTCCCACCTTATTCCTCCGGCCGTTTATCGCAACATTTTAATCGCCTTATGGAGACAGTCTATAAAATAATTGACTTCATCTACTGTATTATACGGCATCAGAGATGCTCTCAGCATTCCCGTGTCGGAATATTTTCTAATAAGAGGCTCCGCGCACATCAATCCGGAACGCACAGCAATCCCCATTTTATCAAGAATCAAAGCCAGATCAGCAGGATGGACTCCTTCAATCGCAAATGAATAGATCGGAGCCCTTTTTATTCCTTTCAATGCAGGAAAAATAATACCATCTATCCCTGAAAGACCTTTATCCATCACCTCCATCATCTTCTTCTCATTTTCTTTCACGAAATCAGAATTTCTCAACTTTTCTGCAAAATCAAGTGCCGGTGCAAAGCATGCTCCTCCAACATAATTTGGAGTCCCTGCCTCAAACTTGAGCGGCAACTCTGCATAAGTCGTTTTTTCAAATGAAACGGTACCCACCATTTCACCCCCTCCCATATAAGGAGGCAACTGCTCCATTATTTCTTTTTTTGCATAAAGAATCCCTATTCCGGTAGGGGCAAATATCTTATGACCGGAAAATGCATAAAAATCGCAATCTACATCCTTTACAGACATTGAAGAGTGGACAATACCTTGTGCTCCATCAAATAAAACAGGGATGTTATATGAGTGGCAAATTCTGACTATTTCCTTTAAAGGATTCAGAACACCAAGAACATTCGACATTTCTGTAACTGCAACTATCCTGACTCTCTGGTCAAGCATTTTTTCAAGCAGCTCCAGATCAATTGTACAATCCTCTTTTACAGGCACATACTCAAGCTGTGCACCTGCTCTCTCACAAGCAAGTTGCCAGGAGACTATATTTGAGTGGTGTTCTGCCTCTGATACTATTACTCTGTCACCATTTTTCAGGTATTTCCAACCAAAGGAAGAGGCAACCAAATTAATGGAAGCAGTTGTACCGGAAGTAAATATGACCTCCTCTCTCGAAGATGCCCCTATAAATCGCCTCACGGCTTCCCTACCGGCCTCATAAAGATCTGTCGTTTCAGAACTTAGTTTATGTACCGCTCTATGAATATTTGCATTATTATATGCGCAAATCTCTGCCTGCAAATCCAGGACTGACTGAGGACGCTGAGAGGTAGCGGCATTGTCAAAATAGACAAGTGGCTTCCCATAAACCATCCTGCTTAATACAGGGAACTGCGATCTTATTTCTTCTGACGAATTCATATTAGAATTTATCTTTTTTATAAAGTGCAAAAATAGCAAACAAAGTTTGTATTTTGTCTGTAATCTGTTACTTTTACGACAAATCTCGAAAAAATCATATTATGTACGACTATATCATAGGCAAACTTGCTGAGCTCAATCCGGCTGAAATCACGGTTGAATGTTATGGAGTAGGATACAAGATACTTATCTCTCTTCAAACATTTTCCGCAATAGAGAAACGCCTCGATCAGACAGTCAAAATATTTGTATACCACCATCTTCGCGAAGAAGAGGAATTATTTTACGGCTTCAGCGACAAAGAAGAGAGATCCCTCTTTAAAATGCTTATTTCCGTATCCGGAGTGGGCCCTAATACCGCAAGAATGATGCTCTCCTCCCTGACAGCTGACGAACTTAGAGAGGCAATAATCTCTTCAGACGTAAACAAGATCAAGGGTGTCAAGGGAATCGGCCTCAAAACTGCCCAGAGGATCATTTTGGAGCTGAAAGATAAGGTTGTTAAAGGCTCGGGAAACAATCCTGTTATATCAGCCATTACTGCTGAAAATACCATAAGAGAAGAGGCTATGAGCGCCCTTGTGCTACTTGGATTCTCAAAACAGACAGTAGAAAAAACACTTGGCTCACTGATAAAATCAGAACCTGATATTTCTCTTGAAAGTTTAATTAAAAAGGCATTAAAATTGCTTTAATAATAAAAAATTATTGTTACATTTGCACAAATAACTAAAAATTAATAGATAAATAATAATTGATTATGAACATTCCTGAAAATCTTAAATACACAAAAGATCACGAATGGGTTAAAATAGAGGGCGACACCGCCCTTGTCGGTATTACTGACTTCGCACAGAGCGAATTAGGTGATATCGTTTTTGTTGATATCCAGACTGAGGGAGAGACTCTTGCAAAAGAGGAAGTATTTGGCAATATCGAAGCTGTAAAGACAGTAGCTGATGCGCTTATGCCACTGTCAGGCACAGTATCAGAGGTTAATACCGATCTTGAAGATGCGCCTGAGACAGTCAATACAGATCCTTACGGTAAAGGTTGGATGATTAAGATCAAATTCTCCGATCCGTCGGAACTTGATACACTTCTGAGTGCTCAACAGTACAAGGAAATAATCTAATTTTTAAATCAAATGTGATGTGTTGAGAGGCTGCCCGAAAGGCAGCCTCTTTATTTTGGTAATTTTTTTTATAAATTTGTTATCCGTAAGACAACGCTTAAAACTATAGAAAACAATGCGGGATAACCCCCTGGGTTTTCTATTTATACCGATGAAAATTATTTAAGATATGGAAATCACGAGAATTTTTGACCTTTTAACAAACCTTAAAGAAACCTATCCACCTAAAGATGACATTTTAGCACGTAGAGTTCACGGAAAATGGATTAAATACAGCACTGACGACTATATAGATTATTCGCATAAAGTCGCAAGAGGTTTACTTGCTTTAGGATATAATAGAGGCACAAAAATTATCAATATAACTGCCAACAGGCCTGAATGGAATTTTATAGATATGGGCACAGCATTGGCTGGGATGGTTCATGTACCTATATACCCTACCCTCAGTAATGAAGATTTCCTCTACATTTTCAACCATTCCGATGCAGAATTGATCTTTATCGGAAACGAAAATCTCTATAAAAAGGTCTCCCCCATCATTGAAAAGATGGACAAACCTGCAAAAATTATTCTGCTTGATGATTCAGAAGAATTATATTGCTTTAAACAACTTTGCGAACTTGGTGAAGAGAAAAAAGCCGAACTCGAACCGGTCATAGAGAAAAACATAAGGGAAACAGATAAAAATGAGATGGTTACAATGATCTATACATCAGGTACCACGGGAACACCTAAAGGAGTAATGCTATCTCACTATAATCTTATGTTTGACTCTCACAGTCATGCTGTCAGACAGATGAGAGACCGTCGTCATAAGATGGTGAGTTTCCTGCCGCTCTGCCATGTATATGAAAGAACAATGAATTACGATTATCAGGAGCTGAGCATTAGCATATACTACGCTGAGAGTCTCGCCACTGTTATTACCGATATGGCTGATTGTCAAGCAGATGGCTTCTGTGCAGTACCTCGAATCCTTGAGATGATGTACAGTAAATTTGAAGCAGCGGGCAAATCATTGAAGGGCATCAAAAAATCGATTTACAAGTGGGCCTGGGAACTTGGAAACAACTATGATTATTACAATCACGGATTATTCTACAGATTTAAACTTTCAATCGCAGACAAACTTGTTTACAAACAATGGAGAGCGAGACTTGGAGGTCACGAAATGCTTGTGGTATCAGGGGGATCCTCTATCCCTGCAAAGATAGTGCGCTGTTTCAATGCCGCAAAACTTCATATTTTTGAAGGGTATGGTATGACTGAGACCTCACCTGTAATTGCTGTCAACAGTCCTGCTGATGGGATCAATGTTGCAGGAACA
>CAZPLM010000063.1:6852-11169 GCA_964587275.1 uncultured Muribaculaceae bacterium
TATTTTACTGATGCAAATACAGGCTATGTAGTTGGAACAGTAGGCACAATACTTCCCGGTACTGAGGTCAAATTTGAAGAAGATGGTGAAATATTGACAAGGGGACCTCATGTAATGCTTGGGTATTATAAAGACCCGGAACTCACGAAAAAGGTAATTGATCAAGACGGCTGGCTTCACACTGGAGATATCGGTTACTTTGTCGACGGAAAATATCTGAAGATTACTGACAGGAAAAAAGAGATTTTCAAACTGTCGCTTGGTAAATACATTGCACCGCAAGTGATTGAAACCAAGTTAAATGAGTCACCATTTATTGATAATAGCATGGTTGTAGGTGAGAACGAGAAATTTCCTTCAGCAATTATTATTCCGAACAAGGAAAGGCTTCACGAATGGGCAAAAAATAATAAAATCCAATATAAGGATGATGACGATCTGATAAGCAATCCATTGGTCATTAAAAAACTGCATGAAGAAGTCAATATTGTAAATGCCACTCTTGCCACTCACGAACAGATCAGGAGAGAAAAGTTTATCAACGCCGAATGGACGACTGCAAATAATATGCTTTCACAGACTCTAAAACTTAAAAGAGCAAAGATTCACACTAAATATTCAGCACTGATCAACGACATTTATAAATGATTCGCATTGCTAACAATAAAGATAATGCTGAAATAAAATTATTGCTGGAAGAATGTTTTACACAAGATCAGCATTATTTGGATCTTTTCCTCAACCGTTGCCCCTACAAGATAATTTTAGTTAAAGAAGTAGATGGAAGAATTGTTTCAATGCTTACTTCTTTTGCCATTAATTACATTTCAACAGAACTAACTGAAGACTGTTTCCATAAAACTTATCACGGCGCCTATTTATATGGGATATGTACAACTGAAAAATATAGAAAAAGAGGATATTGCTCACAGTTGATTGAATACTTTTACGATCACGCTAAACATTTAGGTTGGGATTTTCTAATATTGCGACCTGAGAATTCATCAGTAAAACTGATTCGTTTTTACCAATCTCTCGGGTTCAATATACCAATTTTCAGGGCAGCCGGCCTGCCCCCTTTTGAAGCACCTATAAACATTTCAAAATACACACCTGTCAAGTTGTTTCTTTTAAGAAAACATCATTTTGTTTCAAATTATTTTGAATGGGGACATATTATATTGTCCTATATTATCGCAGAAGCGACTATTAATCCAACAGAAGAGATGGACGGATCTATGCTTGAAAAGACATTCATATTGCTCCGTAAAATAAATAACGACTTTAATCTCTCCTCAAACGAAGCAGTTTTCAGCTATCCAATGGAATAATATCGCACAGCCATTACCTTCATTTATCAGCATCTAATATTTTTCAAAGTTGAATGTTCCACGTGGAACACTCTCAAAATAATGGAAAATTAACGGCCAAAATATATAAGCAAAACAGAAATATCAGCCGGTGAAACACCTGAAATTCTTGATGCCTGAGCAATAGAGCGGGGTTTATATCGGTTAAGCTTAATACGACATTCCATAGAAAGAGAAGAAACACGGGAAAAATCAAAATCTTCCGGGATAATAAGGTTTTCAAGTCTAAGAATTTTATCAGCAAGTCGTCTCTCTCTATCAATATAACCTTTGTATTTAACCGCAATCTCGGCATCCTCAATCATCTCATTATATAAATAGTTTATAAAAGAATCTGGATGAGCCTCACTCCTCTCACTCCATGGGGTACGAGAAGAGAGTGAATAGGAATCATCGGAATTTGAAGGCTGATGCAGAAAAGAGGATTCATCAGAAAACTCATTATCGATCTTCAATTTTGAATCATTTATAAATGAATCAAAAGTTCCACGTGGAACAAAATTAATAATACTTGAAAGGGAAATATTAGGACGAGTAAGAATATCAACTAACTTTTTATTTTCATTTATCGGTGATTGATCAATTGATGAAAGATATGGGTTAATAACATCCTTTTCTACAATTGTAGAATTAATGCTGTTGATAAGAGAATTAACAATTGAGTATTTATTAATCATTGTCTTAAATCTGAATTCATCAACAAGCCCTAACTTATAACCTATTTCAGTCAACCTGAAATCGGCATTATCTTGTCGTAAAAGAATTCTATATTCAGCACGTGAAGTAAACATCCTGTAAGGTTCATCTACTCCCTTAGTAATAAGATCATCAATAAGAACACCGATGTAAGCCTGGTCTCTCTTTAATATAAAAGGCTCTTTACCGGAAAGTTTTAAATGAGCATTGATCCCAGCCATAAGACCCTGAGCGGCAGCCTCTTCATAGCCGGTCGTACCATTTACCTGGCCTGCAAGGAAAAGATTAGGGATAATTCGAGATTCAAGGTTGTTCTTTAATTGAGTAGGATCAAAATAATCGTATTCGACAGCATAAGCAGGACGGAATATTTTAATATTTTTAAAACCTTTGATTTCTCTTAATGCTCTATATTGAATATCGAGAGGAAGAGAAGAAGAAAATCCCTGCAAATAATATTCGCATGTATTCCAACCTTGAGGTTCAAGAAAAAGCGGATGAGAATCTTTATTCGCGAATGTCCGCAATTTATCTTCTATAGATGGACAGTATCTCGGTCCTATCCCATGTATCAATCCGGTAAAAAGAGGGGACTGATCAAAACCGGATCTTAATATCTCATGAACAATATTATTTGTATGAACAATATAACAATCTTTTTGTTTGTGCCCGTTTTGAATTGCAGATGGAATATTCAGAAAGGAAAATTTATCAGGTGATTCATCACCTGGTTGAACGAATAATTCAGAAAGATTTAATGAACGTGCATCAACTCTTGGCGGAGTACCTGTCTTCATCCTCGAAACAGAACATCCCATTTTTGAAAGTTGATCACCAATTCCAAATGAAGACATCTCCCCCATCCTGCCTCCAGATACTGAGTGAAGACCTACAAATAATTTGCCGTCAAGAAAAGTTCCCGCAGTAATAATAACTGCCTGAGATTTAAATTTCGTGCCCAACTGTGTTGAAACTCCTGAAATATTCGAACCAGAAAAGGTTATCGATGTTACGGAATCTTGCCAAATATCTAAGTTACAGGTATTTTCGAGGATATAACGCCAGTTTAGAATATAGTTCAATTTATCGCACTGAGCACGAGGACTCCACATTGCGGGACCTTTTGACTTATTCAACATTCTAAACTGAATAGTAGAGGCATCCGTAACAATGCCGGAAAAACCGCCAAGAGCATCAATTTCTCTGACGATCTGTCCTTTTGCGATACCACCAATGGCAGGATTACAGGACATTTGTGCGATTTTACGCATATCCATGGTAATCAACAGAACTTTAGAACCAAGTCGAGCTGCAGCGACGGCAGCTTCGCAACCGGCATGTCCTGCCCCGACAACAATTATATCATATATTAACTCCAACTTCTTTTTGCATTACGTCTAACAAATCTAAAGCAATATTCTCTTGTTGAGTCATAACTTTTTGTAATTCATCTGAAACATCATCAAAGCCTGTCAGATGCAACAGACCATGAGCCATTACTCTGTGTAATTCACGTTCGAATCCCTCTCCATAAGTAACTCCATTAAGCATTATAGTATCAATACTGATGTAAATATCACCAACAACCAAATTATCATCATCATCAGACTCTTTATTATCAAAAGTTATAATATCTGTATAGTAATCATGTTTAAGATATTTTAAATTGATATCTAATAGATATTTATCAGAGCAGAAAATATAATTAAGATTTGATATATGATAATTGTTATTGTTCGATAAAACATTTAACCATCTTTTTATCAACCTTTTATTTGAAAGGTCAAATTGAATGTCCTCATTAAAAAAACTAATCATATTATTACCTTGATAAATTAATTCATACCTTTGCGGCTCGTGGCGTTTAATTTGTAGCAAAATTAATGAATTCTAAATAAATAATATATAGATTATGGCAAAAGTATCAGTTATAGGCGCCGGTAATGTTGGAGCAACTTGTGCAAACGCTATAGCACATACCGGATGTGTCTCAGATTTGGTTTTACTGGACATTAAAGAGGGTATTTCTGAAGGAAAAGCTATCGATATGATGCAAACTTCGAAATTATATCAGTTCGATTGCAGAATAAAAGGAGTAACGAATGATTACAAAGAAACAGAAAATTCTGATGTGATCATAATTACATCCGGAATTCCAAGAAAGCCGGGAATGACAAGAGAAGAGTTGATTGGAGTAAACGCGGGTATTGTAAAAAATGTAGTAAGCAATTGTCTCCAATTCTCACCGGAA
>CAZPLM010000064.1:0-235 GCA_964587275.1 uncultured Muribaculaceae bacterium
ATCAGCGGAGGCTATTCATTCAAAATCGCCAAAAGACTCAACATGGAATTGTCTCTCGGGTGCGGTTATCTGCGGACCGATTACAAGAAATATGAGATGAAAGAGGATTATTCCATCCTCTCGTGGCAGCACGACGGGAAATATTCCTGGATAGGCCCGACAAAGGCTGAGGTAACTCTGGTATGGCTGATAGGGCAAAGACAATATGGTCGTCGTTTCATAAAGGAGGATTGAT
>CAZPLM010000064.1:245-10970 GCA_964587275.1 uncultured Muribaculaceae bacterium
TTACTTCTCGTTAACTGCACAAGAAGGCCTATGGATTACGATTATACCGACAAGGCAGAAGTGACAGTCATCCTCGACTGGTCTCTGGCAGAAATCGATCCGAATGGAGCCACTATCCTTTTTTATCCTGAAAAAGACGGCAGTGTCATTACCAAACTTGCAGCCACCGATACTGTCTCATTAGAGCTTGAAGAGGGCAGTTATTCAATACTGGCTTTCAACGAGACATTCAACGATTTCGACAATATACTTTTCAGAGGGAGTGACAACATCAACTCTCTTGAGGCATACGTTGAGGCGGAAGGAGTTAAAAATAATACAGATACTGTTATCTATTGCAACCCTGACATACTTGCAGCTGCAACATACAATAACTTTGAAGTAACTGCAGATATGATACAGAGGTCACGTTACCTTAAAAAAGAACGCACACTCACCAAAATATCAAATTCAGATCTCACAATACGTCTTTACCCCGAGAGGATAGTACACGAGGTAATTGTAACTGCTTACATTAAAGGAATATCAAATATTGCATCAGCCGGTTCATACGTTTCAGGATTTGCGGGTTCAGTCTTCGTTGCAAGCGGCGGCTATCCAAATACGGGTATTACCCAAAAGGTCGCTTTCACTGAAAAAGTATTTCTTGACAAATCTTCCAATCTCGGCTATCTTCGCGGGACCTTTTACTGTTTCGGACCGAAAGGCGGATTTGACACAAAACTTGAAAATTACTCTCTGATATTCAGAAGCGTATTAAATAACGGACAGATCTATGAATTAAACTATTCATTAGACGAAAAAAATATTAAATTCACTAATCGAAAGTATAATACTGATATCGAATGTACAGTCGCCACTCCGGAAGATCCGATCATAATCCCCGATGTTGGGGGAAATGACGGGTGGCACGTAACTGTCGGCGAATGGGAAGATATAACAGTGCCTATTGATTTTTAAATATATATACTAAACATTAACAACTAAAAAAGACTTAAACAGTTCTAAAAGAATTGAATTTTCAAACAAATAATCAAATGAAAAAGTTTTTATTATTAACAATCGCAACAGCTGCAATAATTGTTGCAGGCTGTTCAAAAAATGAAGTTATTCAAAGCACGAGTGCAGATATGCCATCTCTTTTGAAAACTATGTAAATAAGGCTACAAAAGCCACTCCTGTGACCAACACGAATGTCACGACATCAGGTGATTTATATGTAACCTGTTATCTTGGCAACGACGAAACAACTCCAACCAGTTACTCGGACTTTTTCGCCGGCGAATTGACATACAGTTCATCAAAATGGGATACTGATCCTACACACTACTGGCCGACAACAACAATCGGAGGAAGCGAAACAGAGTGCCTCAGTTTCTTTGCGTATTCTTCAACTGTTGACAATACAGGACTGTCTTTCAGCAAGAACAGTTATCCTACTACTTATCCTCAGCTGACATACACTGTTCAAAGCACTTCAGCCAACCAGAAGGATATAATTGCCGCCGACCCAATAGAAAAACAGATTTATACGACTAATGCCACTACCAACGGACAGGCTGATCTTAAATTTGAGCATATCCTTTCACAGATCAGGATTAAAGTCTTTGGTGCTACTGCAGGGTACACCTATACTGTAACCGCTTTATCAATAGGAAAAGACCTGAACGACCAGTCGACCAACCTGCTTTACAACCAGGGCACATACCAGTTTGCAGCCCTCAGTTCAGGAGCAAGAGCCTCATCTACAACCCCTAAAACAACCGGCGACGGTATAACGGCAAGTTACGCATATCCTGTTGATCCTGCCGGAGACAATGCCGTATCATTCGCTACAACATCAAGCTCATATAAGGATGCTTCTACTGCTGCATTTCTTGGATCAGGCACTACTACCGCAGGCGCCTCTTATCCACTAATGCTTATGCCTCAAACTATTGCCACAGGTGAAACCAATGCCGATAAAGCTGCCATAGTGATCACCTATAGCGTAACGGACGGCACAAATACAACATTCAATGGAAGTAAAAAGGTCGCCTTATCACAAACAGGTACAACAGCATGGGAAAAAGGTAAATGCTACACTTATGCCCTCAAGCTTGCCGCAGGTGACTACCCTATTACATACAGCGTTGATGTAACAGACTGGTCAGATGCAACTGCAATAGCAATTGACGTACAATAACGACAATAGTTGTTGAAAAATCATGTCGGCAGGGGTTGAATCTCCCCTGCCGACAACAAATAAGAAAAGTAGCGGATGCTAAATAAAAAAAACATATTGTATTTATTGTTGGCGATTTGTTGCACTCTCTCCGTAAGCTGCCGGAAAGAAACCATTCCTGAAAAGGGGATGGCTATATGCTATACGCTACCACGCTGGGACGATAAAGATACAAAGTCCAATGTAGTATCCACCGGCTCATTTCCTGCAAACACGTATTTGGGAGTTATAGGATATCTCTGTGAAAACGGGACATGGACAGGAGAAGAGACTCCATATTTTTACAACACACAGTTAAACACGGACGGAACATATTATTCAGATAATGATATCGAATATTGGATGGAAAGACCCTCTACAATGCGATTTTTCGCGTACTTTCCGTATGAGGTACAGAGCGATGACGGAGGGACACCGGAAAAAGTCTCGCTTACAGGCATAACGGCAGAAGGACTTCCCTATCTTATTTATACAATGCCTCTTGAAGTAACAGGACACGTTGATCTGCTTGGAGCAAAAACAGACACTTTAAATACGCCCGGCGAAGATGTCCCTCTCAATTTCAACCACCTGTTGTCAAAAATTAAAGTTTACGCCAAAATTGATGCCTCCACGCCAAATACAATATCTCTGATTGTTGATACACTGAGAATACTGAACCTCTATACCAGATCAAGATATGATGTGGAATTCGAGGGGTGGGACTCATATAGTCAAAGGAAAACATTCGATTTTCTTAAAATATCTACCGAACTGTCCAGCACATCCTTCGTTGATATGTTGGAAGATTACGGCGGGAATCTACTGATCATCCCACAACCTCTCTCGACAATATCGATTGTAGGAAAATACACAGTCATAAACAATGCAGGTTCCGAACCGGATACTACACATTATACAAAATCCAGATCCCTGTACGGGATGTCAGAATTGACATGCGGCAAAAGCCTCAGTTTTTATTTCAATTTCAATCCAAACCTCAACTCTTATCTTGATATTGATATCTCCATAAAGGATTGGGCAGACACGACATTCACTACTGTTATAAATTAGCATGAGAATAAAATTATACATATTGTCGTTAGTTATGCTTCTGGCTGTTTCAACCTCCTGCACAAATGAGGTTGACAACTCGAGTGGTATTCGGATCCCCGAAGGCAAACCGGCTGTTCTCAAACTGAATTTAAATCGTGTCTCAAGTGATGTAACCACAAAGGGAATGACCAACAACGAAGAAAAAGAGCTTCACAATATTTATTTTATCATTTTCAATTCAACCGGCAATCTTTCGATAAAGATTAAATATACCGATATGGATAATGATTTCATTTTCCCGGTTATTTCAGGGAATGATATGGATATATATGCAATAGCCAATTATGACAGATTTGAGAGTCAACTCGACACTATAACCTCAAAAACATGGATTGATAATTTGCGCCCTAATCTTACATCCATGTCATCTGGCACATCATCATTTAGCAATCCGGGGTACCTGACATATACAGCGGTGGTTGAAGATGTTGATATAGTTTCAGGCACAACAATTTCCTCTCCTCAATCTGTCTCAATCCAACTCTCCTGCATATCGGCAAAAATCACCATAAGAGTAGAGGACAACACGACAAATCAGGGAGTTTCTCTTTTAAGCTGGAAATTATATAATACACCTGCCACCACATTCCTCTTTGGAAGTTCCACAGATGCAATGTCCGGCAGCAGTGATTATTACAGTCCGGAGACCGAATTTTCATGGGAAAAGGTGGAGACTCTTTCAGGAATAACAGCCGGGGGACAGTCATTCTATATGTGGGAAAACAGAAAAGGCACATCAAGTTCCACAGAATTCAAAACAAAGATGGAGTATGCACCATCCAACGCATCATACGTGGTGATAGATATGATTATTGCATCCAACGACACCACATATAACTCACAATGCACCCTCTATCTGGGTGCCAATGACATAAATGATTATAACATACGCAGAGGTACACACTATACCTGGACGGTAGATATTCAGGGTGTCAATTCTTTTACCGCAGGTGTCACCTCCGACGACAACGTAACTACAGAATCATTTCCTGTTTTCATCTCTGTAAGCTCAATAATGACAATGGACGCCCACCCAAGCCAAAGAAACTTCCAGATAAAAGGAGACCTTGACCTCATAAATAATGTATCGGTAGAAATAGTGGATAAGGACAAGAAACACTATTCAGATGCGGGATTTAATGCAGAATGGTTGAAATTATCCCCTGTCGAACTCGACAGAGCGCAGGTCAGGCAGGCTGCAGATACGATCTTCCAACAAAGCGGAACAACCGGATACTTTGTCAGAGGCAGATATATTCCTCACAAATCAGTGAGAAACAGTGGAGATGTTGATATCTCCTGGATCACTGCACACGGCATTTCATTCAGCGCGAGCGGCACAGGTGACGGAACAGGCGGAAACCTCATCCTGCCTGAAGATGATGACTGCCTTCCCTTATCACAGGCAACTTACAGAATGTGCTATAAAATAACTGATATACCATTTACTTCAGCCGGAAACTCCAATATGATATCAATATATTCTGATGAATATGAATATATTGACGGTCAGATTATGAGATCCGCATATCTTAGAGTCAACTTCCACGATATTGCCCAAAACAGCGACAGATACATAGATTACAGAATAACACAACACCAGTCGATGTATGTTGGCAGAGTTGTCGATACATACTCTCATTCATCTGCAACAGACAGCACCGCTCATCAGATAGAAACAAGGACAACTCTGAAAGACATAGTAATTGAGCAGATTGAGGAATCCGCAGTCAGGCTGCATCCTGATTTAGCCGCCAGCGTACAATACAGAAACTCAATGCAGTGGGGTTACAAAGACTATTTGCTTTACAACCCGTCAAATGATAATAATGATAAATATGACAAGTACCGCAACGGGTATTTTCTTACCGCAAACTCAGTTTACGGAGACGGAACGACAACATGGTCATCAGGCGGAAATGTAACAAAAGACTCTGACGGAGGAAATGTAAGCTGGAGCGACGGAAATGCCTATCGTACAAAATATGGCCGTGGGTCGTCCATCACGGAGGCATATACAGGAACGACTTCATCATCTCCATATTATATCGCATCATCTACCGCAAGTGCAGTCTATGACCCTGTATATAACTCATCAGCCGCGAGATATTGTCACGAAAAGAATAGAGACATCAACGGAGACGGGATCATATCCCCATCAGAAGCACACTGGTACCTGCCTTCTCAACAAGAGATCTGTCAGATATTCATCAGTCTGGAAGCTATCAGAAATTCAACTTCAGAATATGGGTACGGTTATTATTGGTCATCTTCCGAAGAAAGCGCTACCAACTCTTTCATTATGGGATTTATGTCCGGCTATTCAAAAGAGACACAATTAAAAAATAAATACACTGCAACCTCCGGAACCGACAACAATAACTTTTCAGTCAGATGCATCAGGAATAAATAATTATATTATGACACGATTTTTCATCACCGTTTTATTATTTCTATTTGCTTCAATAGTGGCACACTCACAAGTTCTTACAATAGATGCGAACGGGCATATAGTCATCAACTGCTCTAATATGCCGGAAGATGCAATAACAAAAAAAACTAAAGGTAACGCAGCTACCGGCTACCTGGGAGATGGATTATCATCTCACAAGAGTTCGACTGTCTATTATAAAATTCAGATTGCTTCAGCCGATTGTCCGATTCAGTACAATACCTCAACAAATACAGCATCAACTACTATTACAATGAGCTGGTGCGCAGCAGTCGGATATACGGCAACTCATACAGGCTCATATCCGGAAGACACCTATCTTAATATTCCATCCGGCACACTGACGAGTGTTTCTCCGAACTCAGTATTTATGTATGGCGCTCCGATCGTAAATGACACCAATATCAAATACGGGTGCAACGGATACTACGAAGGTGATCCTGCTGATGCTGAAACAGGTGTCGGATGCTGGAGGCTTCCCAATAAAAGAGAGTTGCTGTTGATGTGGATTTACAAGGAGCAACTAAACCATATTAAAGGGTTTAATTCCTTTACGGATAATATATACTGGAGTTCTTCCGAGAGATATAACTCAAGTTCATCAGATAAAGGAAAAACATTAGCCCACTTCGTAAACTTCAACAGTGGACTCTTCGCCAATATCGATAAAACTACAAGTTATCGCGCACGCTGTGTCCGCGAACTGCCGTAATCCCAATATCTTCAGACAAATATTATATCTTGAATGTATCTTTCAGACCGGTGGCCTTATTGTAAGCACCGTTTGCAGGATCTTTGTAAAAATATCCGGTTCTCTCAAATTGAACTGCGATACCGGAGTTATCCTCAAGCAATGCAGGCTCGACAAATGCATCCTTTACAACAAGTGAATCAGGATTAAGATATTCTTTGTAATCCACACCCTCCGGTATAGCGCCCATCTGTTCTTCTGTAAAAAGTCTGTCAAATATACGGGCCTCCACCTTTGCACAGTCAGCAATCGAAACCCAGTGAATCGTCCCCTTTACGGAGCGCCACTCTCCCGCCCCTGGTTTTGAAGTCGGTTCATAAGTGCAGTGAACCTCTGTAATCTTACCATCAGAATCTTTGACAAGAGAGGCAAATTTCACGATATAGGTATATTTCAAACGAACCTCTCCATCAGGTTTCAGACGGAAGAATTTTTTAGGCGGCTCTTCCATAAAATCCTCGCGTTCAATGTAGAGTTCTCCGGAGAACGGAACTCTGCGCTTTGGTCCCTCAGGATCAGCCGGATTGAGCGGAGCATCAAAATACTCTACCTTACCCTTCTCCCAATTATCAATGACCAGTTTCACAGGATTAAGGACTGCCATATATCTGTTGGAACGTCTGTTCAGATCATCACGAAGGCACCACTCGAGCAGCGATAAATCAATTATATTGTCTCTCTTTGCAACACCGACTTTTTCAGCGAACATTCTGATGCTCTCCGGGGTATATCCCCTGCGGCGCAAACCGCAGATGGTAGGCATACGCGGATCATCCCAACCTTCAACGAAACCGTTGCGTACAAGCTCAAGCAACTTTCTCTTGCTCATAACTGTATAGGTAAGATTCAAGCGTGCGAATTCATACTGATGCGATGGAAATATGCCCAACTTCTCAATAAACCAGTCATATAAAGGTCTGTGAACATCAAACTCAAGCGTACAGATAGAGTGAGTGATATGCTCTATAGAGTCACATTCGCCATGAGCATAGTCATACATCGGATAGATGCACCACTTATCCCCTGTCCTATGGTGGGAAGTATGCAATATTCTGTACATCAATGGATCGCGAAACATCATATTCGGGCTTGACATATCAATCTTCGCTCTGAGCACTTTCTCCCCGTCTTTATATTTCCCCTCCTTCATCTCTCTAAAAAGACTAAGGTTCTCTTCAACGGAACGGTTGCGGAAAGGGCTCTCCCTGCCCGGCTCGCTTACTGTACCGCGTGAAATTCTTATCTCCTCCTGACTTTGATCATCGACGTAGGCGAGCCCTTTCTTTATAAGTTCTTCAGCCCATTCATAGAGCTGATCGAAATAATCAGAAGCATATCTCTCATTTTCCCACTGAAAACCAAGCCATTTGATATCTTCCTTTATGGAATCGACATATTCTGTATCCTCCTTGACAGGGTTGGTATCATCGAAACGAAGATTGGTCTTTCCACCATATTTTTTGGCAAGACCAAAATTCAGACAAATGCTCTTGGCGTGTCCGATATGGAGATACCCATTCGGTTCGGGTGGAAAACGTGTCATTATTGATTTATATTTTCCTCCGGCTATATCAGACTCGATGATTTCTTCCAGAAAATTCAGATTGCGCTCCGGCGCAGCATTGATAGTGTTCTCTTCCATTTATGAAGTGTTTAAGTTGCAAAAATAGTAAAAATGCCGTAATTTTATGAGTTATTAAAGATAAAGATTCTATGATTAAATCCATGACAGGCTACGGCAAGTCGGACTGCGTTCTTAACGGAGACAAATATCTAGTTGAGATTCGTTCACTTAACGGTAAAACAGCCGATATCAACATAAAAACCTCTCTAATTCCCAAAGACAAGGAGATCGGACTGAGGCATTACCTCTCCAATGAGTTGAACCGCGGTACAATAGATCTGTTCATTACACTTGAAAGCATCAGCGAGGGTGGCGCAAGACAGATCAACCGCGACATTCTGGTCAGTTATTTCAGACAGATAGAAGAAATACGTTCTGAAGGCTGCTTAGGCAATCTGAACGACAATGCTCTATTGAACGCTCTTCTGAAAATGCCTGATGTTGTGGAGATTAAAAAACAGAATTTCGGAGAAGAGGAGTGGAAAACACTCTTTTCAAGCATAAAGAAGGCAGTTGAAGAACTTCAGAATTTCCGTATCCGTGAGGGAGCTATTCTTAAAAAGGACATTACAGCCAAGGTTGACCTCATTGAATCTTATATTCCGAAGGTCGAGGAGCACGAAAAAGAGAGAATAGATGCTGTAAGACAGAGGATTCTCTCCCGTATTGAAGAGCTTGAAGTGAGTCCTGATATGAACCGACTTGAACAGGAAATCATATTTTACATCGAAAAACTTGATGTAAATGAAGAGAAAGTGCGTCTGAGACAGCATTGCAACTATTTCAGAGAAACGATGGAAAACGAGGAACTTGCAGGTAAAAAACTCGGATTCATTGCTCAGGAAATGGGAAGGGAAATCAACACACTCGGCTCAAAAGCCAACAATGCCGACATCCAGCAGTGGGTAGTAAGAATGAAAGACGAACTTGAAAAGATCAAGGAACAGTCTATGAATATTTTATAGCACAATGAAGGAGGGATTCAAGGAATTATACTGCAGCAGCTTCAATAGGATAAAGAATTTTGCCAACATTTATCTTCGCGATGAAGAGAGTGCAAACAATGTTGCCCAGGATGTCTTTATGCAAGTCTATAAAAGCGCTGAGGATCTCGTATACGATGAGACCCTCCTTCCCTACATTTTCGTTCTGACAAAGAACAGATGTCTCAATATCCTGAAAAAAGAGAAGACAAAAAGAAGATACCGTGATGATGAGACTTTTCGCCTCACTTCCGACCTCTTCTCAAGTTCTCTTGAACACAATCATTTGAACAATATTGATTATAAAAATCTGTCGCATAAATACCACATTGCCCTTGATCTGCTGCCTGAAAAGACAAGAGCGGCATTCCTGATGAGCAGAGAAAAAGAGATGAGATACAAGGCGATTGCAGAACAGCAGAATGTTTCAATCAAGACAGTAGAATACAGAATAATGTCAGCATTGAGAATTATTAGAAAAGAATTGAAAGATTTTATTAATTGAGTTTATGGTAAATTGAATGTTTGTTGTACTAAACATACAAAGATATTATGAATAAGAGTACTTTACATCAATACATCAACGGAACGGCATCAGAAGCCGAATGCATTGAAGTGCTGAAATGGGCCTCGGAGAAAAAGGAAAATCGCGATTATCTGAATTCTCTGATAAATCTCGAATCAACTCTGTCAGTCATAGATGCACCGCGCGCCTCTGATGAGCAATTTGAAGATTTTATAAAAAAATTAGAAACAGACAAAACGAGCATAAAAAGCCCTGAAAAGAAATTTATTTTCAGAAAAGTTCTTCAATATGCCGCAGTTCTTATTCTTATTGCATCTGTCACATTAAATATTATATGGCTTAGCCGCAGAAATGTAGATAAAGGGAGCGAAGTTCTGGTTGCAGAAGCAGTCAAAGACCTATCAGATGATTCAGAGCTTCAGGAAATTACAGTTCCAAATGGCTGTAAATCCTCTATCGCTCTTCCGGACGGCACTAAAGTCATCCTAAACTCAGGTTCCAAAATAAAATTTCCGCTAAATTTTTCCGACAGGAGCAGAAACATCGCATTTTCAGGAGAAGCATTTTTCGATGTAGCAAAGGACTCACTTAAACCGATGGTAATTGCCCTAAGCAACGATTACTACATCAATGTTTTAGGTACCACATTCAACTTGAAGTCTTATAGCGGAGAAGAAAAGATGAGCGCAACACTATATACCGGAAAGATCCGAATCTTTTCTGCCACATCCAACAGGAGTTATGAGATGCGTCCAAATGAGACAATTACTATTAACGGAAAAGACGGAAAGCCCAAAAAGATTGAAGAAGCTGATCCTTCAGCCCATTCATTATGGAAAGAAGGCATCCTGTCTTTTGACGAAACTCCTATGGCCGAAGTAATTAAAAGTCTTGAGAGATGGCACGGACTGGAGATAGAAGTTACGGATGAATCCATTCTCGACTATACAATTACCGCTAAATTTGAAAACGAATCTGCCACACAGATTCTTGAACTGCTGACTATTTGCGTACCTGTCGAATACTCGATAGACGGGAATAAAGTAATTTTGACAAAGAAGGAAATATAA
>CAZPLM010000065.1:0-296 GCA_964587275.1 uncultured Muribaculaceae bacterium
GATCTGTTCAAACCTGAGGCAATGGTTGAACAGATCGCCAAGGGCAAGCTTAACAAATTCTTCAAAGAGAGTACATTGGAAGAACAGGAGTTTATCATGGTTGCCAAGATTTCAGTTGCAGACCATATCAAGAGTATTGATAAGGATGCAAAGGTTACCGGTTTCCGCAGATATTCTTTGACTGATTAAATTCGGAACAGATATTAAAAAGCCGACCAAATCAAATTTGGCCGGCTTTTTATTTTCCATTAAGTTTGTTATTTCAGGACGCCGAGTTCTTTACCTACTTTTGTGAA
>CAZPLM010000065.1:306-10706 GCA_964587275.1 uncultured Muribaculaceae bacterium
GATGGGCCTTCTCATGTCCGGCTGAAACCTGAACCCTGATACGGGCCTGGTCCTTAGGAACAACAGGATAGTAGAAGCCAGTGACATAGATGCCCTCCTCCAGAAGTTTGGCAGCCATAATCTGTGATAATTTTGCATCGTAAAGCATGACAGCACAAATGGCAGACTGAGTAGGCTTGATATCAAATCCTGCCTCTTTCATCTTTGCGACGAAGTAGTTGGTGTTTTCATGAAGCTTATCCTGAAGAGCGTTAGTTTCTGACATCATTTCAAACATTCTGATTCCGGCAGCTGCTATCATAGGAGGGATAGAGTTGGAGAACAGATAAGGTCTTGAACGCTGGCGAAGAATGTCGATTATTTCTTTCCTGCCTGTTGTAAATCCGCCTACTGCTCCACCAAATGATTTTCCGAGAGTACCGGTCAGAATTTCAACCTTACCTCTAAGGTTGAAATGCTCTGTGGTGCCGCGGCCTGTGTGTCCGACAACGCCAGCAGAGTGAGATTCATCAACCATAACCATAGCGTTGTATTTTTGTGCAAGCTCATAGATTTTGTCAACAGGGGCTACATTGCCGTCCATTGAGAATACACCATCAGTGACGATTATTCTGTGACGCTGTGCCTGGGCAGTCTTAAGACAATTTTCAAGCTCTTCCATATTGGCATTGGCATAACGGTAGCGCTGCGCTTTGCAGAGACGGACACCGTCAATAATTGAAGCGTGGTTAAGAGCATCTGAAATGATAGCATCCTTTTCATCCAGTAACGGCTCGAATACACCGCCGTTGGCGTCAAAGCATGATGCATAAAGAATGGCATCCTCTGTCCCGAAGAACTCGGAAATCTTTGCTTCAAGTTTCTTGTGAAGGTCACCGGTTCCGCATATAAAACGTACTGATGACATCCCGTATCCGTGAGAATCGAGGGCAGTCTTGGCTGCTTTGATAAGTTCAGGGCTGTTTGAAAGTCCAAGGTAGTTGTTTGCGCAGAAATTAAGTACTTCTTTGCCAGTGTTGACTTTTATGTCAGCCTGCTGTGCTGATGTGATGATTCTCTCATCTTTGTATAAGCCGGCTTCTTTGATTGATTGAAGCTCCTCTGTGAGGTATTTTTTAAAATCAGTGTACATTATATAGTATTTAAAGTATTATTTGATGATATTACGGGTCAGTCGAAAAAAAATCGGCCTCTCCCGTTCAAGGAAAACATAACAAAAATACTCAGTTTTGAGTTATTTTCAAAATGTTTGATCCCATATCTTTTTAATGGCTTAAAACTTGCAAGTGATTGTTGTTGAAATAAAAAAACTATTTTTGTTTTTTTGGTTTCCTATATATATATTTGCAGCCCTATTTGAAAGATGTAATGATTATTTATGTATAAGAACACGGAAGAATCAGTTAAAGAGGTTATTTTGAAAAATACAATAACATTGTTTTTCAAAATCGGTTGCAGAAAGGTCACAATGGATGAGATTGCGGCAAACAGTTGTATTTCAAAAAGGACTCTTTATGAGAATTTTAAAGATAAGACTGACTTACTCAACCAATGTCTGCATTTCTGTAATGACAATTTGAGAAACCAGTTTGCAAAGGCAGTAAAAGAAAGTCAGATGAATGTTGTAGAACTGCTGATCAATAAGCCGAATATTGTGCTTAATGACAAGATGATGAACAGTATCAAGTTTATTCAGGAAGTCAGGGAAAGTTATCCGACTCTTTTTTTCGATATATGGGATGAGATAAGGGAGAATCATTATAACAATCTGTGTCAGATGATCCTCAATGGCCAAAAGCAAGGGTTGTTGGTGATGGATATAGATGTAAAGGGAGTCGCTACGATTATTTCAGGCTTTTTGAAGATGCTTGGAAAAGGAAGATTGATGAATTATACCAATCTCTCGTGGGAAGAGATTTACAATTTGACGGTTCTTGTCTATTTCAGAGGGATGTGTACTGAAAAGGGAAGAAAGATAATTGATGATTATGTGGCAGCGCATAAGGATGATAAAACACAGAATGAAAGTGTGTCAGAAAACAAGAATAATAAATAATATAACAATGGTTCAAAGAAATTTAGTAATTAAAACCCTGCTGGTCTTTCTTGTGTCGGCAAGCATTCCGTTCCGGAGTGCGGCAGCACAGGAGAATGGACAGGGAAATGTTGTAGAGCTGACATTGAAAAGTGCTCAGCAGATGGCGGCCGACCAGAACCGTACCCTCAAAAATGCCTCTATCGAGGTTCAGAAAGCTTACGCAAACAAATGGGCGAGCATTGCAAATATGCTTCCTCAGATTAAAGCCGGAGCGGATTATTCAAACTACTGCGGGTATTCGATGGACTTGATGGGAATGAGTCTTTCCATGCCTCCGTATGCAACTTTTACTGTGACAACCTCTCTTGCATTAAGTGGAGCCATGGTCATTTCAACGCAATTGAATGACATATCCATTAAAATGTCAGATATATCATTGAAGAAGTCTGAGCAGGAGATAAGGGATCAGGTCAAAGTCCTCTATTTTTCAGCGCTCGTCTCCGGTGAGATGGTTTCTTTGCTTGAGAAGAATTTGGACTGTCTGCAGAGATTGCATGAAATGTCGCAGAAAAGTGTGGATGTCGGAGTTGCTGAACAGACAAATGCTGATCAGATTCAGGTCCAGGTGGCTACAATGACCAATACTCTGAGCTATACGAAGAGATCTCTGGAGATGATATATAACTCAATGAGACTTCAACTGAACATTGATGTCAATACAGATATTAAGCTCACTCAGACAATTGATGATCTGTTGGAGGTAGATGGTTCATTCGGACTTGTAAACGATGAGTTTATTCTCGATAATAACTACAATTACCAGCTGGCCAAACAGAACGCCGAACTTTCTAAGAAGCAGGTGGCTCTGGCTGCATGGGCTTATGCTCCGACTCTCAGCGCTTACCATCAATATACAAACAAGAAATATTTCAGTGATGAAATGACAATGAACATGACACCTCCGAACATGATAGGAGTTACACTTTCTATCCCTATCTTTTCAAGTGGGAACAGATTGAAGACTTTGAAAGCGGCACAGCTTGCTTACAAGCAGCAGCAGAATACCCTCTCTGACTCGGAGCAGTCTCTTGTGATTCAGCACAGACAGTTGTGTTATAATCTGGTTTCCGCCTATGAGAGTTACAACACCCAAAAAGAGAATCTTGATGTTACTCAGCGTGTCTTTGACAATATTGCTAACAAATATGAGCACGGGATGTCTTCTGCAATGGATGTGACAACATCAGGCACAAGCCTTATTACCGCACAGAGCAATTATGTTCAGGCAATCCTCGAATATGTAAATGCTCAAGTCGAACTCGAAAAATTGTTGAATAAATAAAAAGTAAAAAATATAATGAAATCTATTAAGATCACATCACTTTTATGCTGCCTGCTACTGCTTTTTGCAGGTTGCAAAACACAGAAAACAGCACAGGAAGAGGTTCGCGTAGAGAATGTTTCTGTGCAAAAACTTGTATCACAGGAAATTTCGCGCGTGCTTGAACTTTCCACCACTCTCGAAGGATATGAAACGATGAGTGTTGCCCCGTCATTAACAGGACATATTGAACATATATATGTAGATGTCGCCAGCAGAGTAAGAGCCGGTGATACTTTGGTGAGAATGGATCAGAACCAATACAATACTACTAAACTGACTTTTTCCAATCTTCAGATCGAAATGCAGAGAATGGATGCCCTCAAACAGAGCGGTTCGGTTTCTCAACAGGCATACGACCAGACAAAATTAAGTTATGATCAGACTAAAGAAAGCCTTAATTTCCTGAAGGATAACACATTTGTGAAAGCAAAATTTTCAGGAGTGATCTCTGCGAAAAATTATGAGGACGGTGAACTGTACAGTGGTCAGCCTATCCTTACCCTTACGAAGATTGCTACTCTCAAGACTTTGATTAATGTGCCGGAAAGTTATTTTCCGAAGATGAAGAGAGGAATGACTGTTGATATCCGTTCAAATATCTATCCTGATTCTGTCTTCCCTGCTACCGTAGAGGAGATATATCCTACAATCGATCCCGCTTCTCATACTTTTCAGGTTAAGGTAAGAATTCCAAACGGTTCTGAAAAGCTTCGTCCGGGAATGTATGCATATACATCGGTAGCGCTTGGCAATGTTACTGTCAATGCAATTCCTTTCCAGTGTGTCCAAAGACTCGTAGGTTCAAATGAGCGTTATATTTATCTGAATGACAATGGTATAGCAAAACGTATCTTTATCAAACTCGGGCAGAGATATGACGATTTGGTTGAGGTCATAAGTGATGAAGTCAAAATTGGCGACGAAGTAGTTACCGAGGGTGCAGAAAAAATAGTGGACGGTACAAAATTGAATATTGTAAAAAAGTAGAAGATGAGTATTTACAAAACAGCCATTAATAAGCCGGTAACGACAATTCTTATATTCGTTGCCGTGCTGGTGATAGGTATCTTCTCGGTGAGACAGTTGCCTATTGACCGTTTTCCTGAAATGGATGCTCCGTATGTGACGGTGATGACGACATATCCCGGAGCGAGTGCTAACGAGGTTGAGTCGAATGTTTCCAAGCTTGTTGAGAACACTTTGAACTCTGTTGACGGATTAAAGGAGATATATTCAACTTCAAAAGATAATCTTTCCGTTGTCGTACTTGAAATGGAATGGGGGACTAACCTTGATGAGGTTACAAATGATATCCGTTCTTATGTGGATATGTTGAAAGACAATCTCCCGAGCGGATGTTCCAATCCTGTGATTTTCAAGTTCAATTCAAGTTCAATGCCTATCACTGCATACGCAATTACTGCAGATGAGAGTTATGCGGGACTTGACAAGATCCTGAACGATGACCTGGTCCCGTTGCTGAATCGTGTAAACGGTATCGGTAATATTTCGCTATCCGGTTCACCGGAAAGATATGTTTATGTCGATATTGACCAGTCAAAACTTGATGCATACGGTCTTCCTCTTGAAATGGTCGGAAGCGCGATTTCAGGAAATAACCTGAATGTTTCCGCAGGTACAGTCAAAATGGTAAAAGAACAGTATCAGCTTGAGGTAAGAAGTGAGTACATAGAGAGCAGTGAGATAGAAAATGTTGTAGTATCCACTACTTCGACCGGGAAACAGATATTTGTAAAGGATCTTGCGACTGTCAGAGATACAATCAAGGATGTATCACTTGATGAAAAAATCAACAGTAAAGATGGTGTTCGTCTTATGGTCACAAAACAGACCGGAGCAAACACTGTACAAATATGCAGAGATTTAAGGGAAGTTCTTGAAAAGGCCAAGGCAAATCTTCCTTCAGATATCAAGATAGAGAAGATATATGATTCTTCTGAAGATATTGAGAATTCTATCAACAGTTTGGAAGAATCAATTATTTACGCGCTGCTCTTTGTGGTTTTGGTTGTCTTCCTTTTCCTTGGGAAATGGAGGGCTACATTTATCATTGGGCTGACAATCCCGATTGCGCTGATTGTGGCATTTATATATCTGCTCTTTGTGGGCAGTTCTCTGAATATCATTTCATTATGTGCGCTGACGGTCGCTATTGGTATGGTGGTGGATGATGCGATTGTGGTGCTTGAAAACATCACAAAACACATTGAAAGGGGGTCAAACCCTCGAGAGGCTTCCATCTATGCAACAAATGAAGTATGGACATCAGTTATTGCAACAACCCTTGTTATTGTTGCTGTATTCGTACCTTTGACAATGTTGAACGGAATGGCCGGCATCATGTTTAAGGAATTGGGATGGATTGTTACAATTGTAGTCTCAACCTCTACAATTATCGCAATTTCCCTTACTCCTATGCTTTGTTCAAAATTACTCAAGGCAAAGAAGGTCAGAGTTGATGAAAAAGGACATTTGCAGGAGATACAGCCAAAGATTGACTGGTATCAGAAATATGTTGTAAGGTCTCTTGACAAGATTGACCACTGGTATGCAAATGTTTTGCGTTATTGTCTGACACATAAGACTGTTACATTGATTGTGGCTACTCTGTTCTTTATTGCATCGCTACTTCCTGTTTTTGCAGGGAAAGTTGGTACTGACTTTATGCAGCAGTCGGATGACGGTAGATTGACCGTTACGATAGAACTGACAAACGGCAATCGTGTTGAACAGACAATGGCTACCGCAAGAACTATTGAAAGCAGATTTCGTGAACTTGTTCCGGAGATAAAAATGCTTGCTACCTCAACCGGTTCGAGTGATGATGCAAGTATTTCTGCAATGTTTTCTTCAACTTCAAACAATAAAATCTCAATGACTGTTGTCTGCAATAAAAAGAAAGAGAGAAAGCGTTCTATTGAAGACATCGCCGAGGTTTTAAGGCAGGAACTATCAAGATATCCTGAAATAGTCACATATCAGTGTGCCGTTTCATCAGGAATGGGAATGTCATCTTCAACGGTTGATGTTGAGATTTTCGGATATGATTTTGACAATACAAATCTGATTGCGCAGGAGGTTCAGCAGGCAGTTCAGAATAATGTACCTGGTGCACGTAATATCAAGATAAGTCGCGACAGGGAACGCCCTGAGCTTAAGGTTGTCATTGATAAGGAGAAAATTGCGCGCAGCGGGTTGAATTCTTCTACAGTTGCCGCATATATAAGAAACAGGGTAAACGGGATGGCTTCAGGCTATTTGAAAGAGGATGGAGATGAGTATGATATTGTTGTCAGGCTTAAAGAAAATGATAGAAATTCCATTGAAGATGTAAGGAATCTTACTATCCCGACTGCTGCCGGCTCAAGGATCAAATTGAATGAAATAGCTGATGTTCAGGAATACTGGGCTCCTCCAACAATTGAAAGAAAGAGCAGACAGCGTGTTGTTACCGTATCTGTGACTCCTTACAAGGTTTCACTTGGTGAGCTTGCCGTTCAGGTGCAAAAAGCCATCAAGCCGATCAGTTTGCCTAACGGGATTTCAATCAACATAGGAGGTAACTATGAGGACCAGCAGGATATGTTCCATGATATGACTTCCCTTTTGCTCCTTATCGTTCTTCTTGTCTATATTGTGATGGCATCTCAATTTGAATCTTTCAAGAAGCCTGCGATCATCATGATGTCGGTTCCGTTTGCAGTTACAGGTGTTGTTCTTGCATTGTGGATTACCGGTACTACTCTTGATATGGTCGGAGCGCTGGGATGTATAATGCTTGTCGGTATTGTAGTTAAAAACGGTATTGTGCTTGTTGACTATATCAACCTGATGAGAGATAGGGGATATGAGCTTAATGAAGCTATTGCGCTTTCCGGAGCATCCCGTCTTCGTCCTGTTCTTATGACGGCATTGACCACTATTCTTGGTATGGTCCCTATGGCTCTCAGTACAGGTGATGGATCTGAGATGTGGAGACCTATGGGTATAGTTGTAATCGGAGGATTGCTTGTTTCTACATTTGTAACATTGATCGTGGTGCCTGTAGTCTATGCTTCAATGTCCCGTCACGGTGAACGCGATAAGGAGATGAAGAATCGCAAGAAGTTTGTATTTATGGAGTTGTCTCCATACGATGATGGTGAAAAGCCGGCAGAATCAAACAGTTCTGTTGAAAGTAACGATAAATAATAATTAATGATATGAAAGCAGTACTAATAGTATTCAACCAGGCCAACACCGAGCGTGTGGAATATATGCTGGATGTATTAAAGATATCGGGTTTTACAATGTTCGAGGAGGTCCAGGGCAGAGGAACTAATGGAGGAGAGCCGCGTCGCGGTACTCATACATGGCCTGAGATGAACTCGGCTGTGATGACCGTAATAGAAGAGGACAGAGTGGACGAACTTCTGCTGACAGTTAAAAAGCTTGATAACAGAAACAAAGAGGTAGGAGTCAGGGCTTTTGTCTGGAATATAGAAAGAACGGTATAAATATAATGGACAGACCATAGTTTAGCCGGGCATTCCCCGGCTAAATTTTGGATAATGTTGGAAAAAAATATAAATTCGCCTTTCAAATAATTTAACAGATTAAAAACAAATATTTTTATGGCACAGGTATTAAACGATTCTAATTTTGAATCAATTGTAAATGGCGGACAGCCGGTAATTATTGATTTTTGGGCTACATGGTGCGGTCCATGCAGAATGATCTCTCCAATTGTTGATGAGATTGCAACAGAATATGAAGGTAAAGTGGTAGTGGCAAAATGCAATGTGGATGAAAGCAGTACAGTGCCGGGACAGTTTGGAATCCGCAATATTCCTACGATTCTTTTCTTTAAAGACGGAAAGATGGTTGACAAGACCGTCGGAGCTGTTTCAAAGAAAGATATAATAGCAAAGATTGAGAACTCCTTATTAAACTAAATTTATATGAAGAAAAAATTAATTGTCCTTACTGCATTCTGTGTAATGCTTATGGGGGCTAATTTTAATGCAAACGCACAGCACCTTATTGTCAAGGCCGGATTGAGTTACAGTAATCTTGACTTGAACAGCAAAATTGGTGATCTGGCGAGTTCATTCAAAATTGGCAATTATACAGGATACCACTTTGGTCTCGGTTTCCAGACAGGAAAGACTTTGGGCTTTTCTCTCCAACCGGAACTGCTCTATAATGTCAAGGGGAGCAAACTGAATGACAACATCTCATGGACAATGAACTATCTTGAAGTACCTGTAAATATCCAGTGGGGCCCGGATCTGGTTGTTTGCAGACCTTATATCATGGCCTCGCCTTATGTCGGATACAGTGTACGCAGTAAATTGAAAGTATCCAGCGGTACCAAGGTAAGTTCAAGTATTGAAAGTATGGCTGAGGATGCAAATAGATTTGCCTATGGTATCGGACTTGGCGCCGGTATTGAGATACTTAAATTCCAGATTTCCGCAAAATACAGCTGGAACTTCGGAAGTGTCGGTTCTCCTGAGGAATATATCGACAGTGTTAAGAATATAAGCAAAAAGAATGCTTCAAGCCTTGAGGTTTCTCTTGGCCTGTTATTCTAAAGTCAATTATTTTTAGCAGCAGAGCTTAGAGATAGAGATCTGTCCCGTGGATATTGAGAAAGCAAAAACATTTTTAGGACAGGATTGGATTGACTTTGAGATAGTTTTCAAGTCGGAACTGAATTCTGAGATACCTCTTTTAAATAAAGTAAATAAGTATCTGTTCTCAAGATCCGGTAAACAGATCCGCCCTTTGCTGACTCTTCTTGCAGCAAGAGCCGCTTCTGTCAGTGCTGCTTCGAAAGAAGGAAGTTGCACAAGAAGTTCGATACTGTGTGCTGCTGCTGCTGAAATTCTTCATACCGCTACATTGCTTCATGATGATGTGGCGGACAATTCGGACACCCGCAGGGGCGCTCCAACTATAATGTCTATTATTTCGCCGACAGCGTCAGTGCTTGTTGGAGATTTTTGGCTTTCAAGAGCCATTCGTTCTGTCATAGATAACTGTGACAAAAGGGTATTCAAGGCGTTTGCCAAATGTTTGGAAAATCTTGCAGAGGGCGAGATGCTACAAATACAAATGGCTGATACAATGGAAACAATGGAAGATGATTATATCAAGATCATCTCCTGTAAGACAGCCTCTCTTTTCAGGGCATCTGTCCTTAACGGGGCCTACACGGTAGGTGCTGATGAGGCTGTAATTGAGGCGCTTGATACATACGCATATCATATAGGACTTGCATTCCAGATCAGAGATGATATGTTTGATTATTTGCCTGCCGTTGATGCCGGTAAACCCTCAGGTATCGATATTATGGAGAAAAAAATTACACTCCCTTTGCTTGGGGCATTTAAAAATGCTGATATCAAGGATGTTGATACCATAAAGATGCTTATGGGTGAAATTGGCAGAGGCAGGATTAAAGAGAGCCGCATTGTCCTTGATATTCTGAAATTTGCTACAGAACATGGCGGACTTGATTATTCACAGGCAAGAATTGAAAGTGAGTCTGAGAAAGCGGTTGCCGCGCTATCTCCTCTTCCGCAGTCGAAGCCTAAAAAGTTCCTCACAGAACTGGCTATTTCTCTTACATCCAGGATGTCTTAGGCTGTTATTATCTTTCCCGGACAAAAGGCAAGGTAGGTTATGGCAATGCCCTTTGCAAGAAACTGTGATTCATAAAACGTCCTTATTGACAGAATATCACCATCTGCAGCTCCGTTTTTGCCATCTGTTTCTGTCCTTCTCGAGCCATAAATATCTGCACAACAGTCAAGTATTTTCATTTTGCCTTCCGTTGCAACCTGTAAGGAATAGTTATATAATAATTGACTGTCTGTTTTAAGATTGATGATTCCGTCAGGCTGAAGGAATTTCATGTATTTTTCAAGAAAAAGGGGAGATGTCAGCCTTTTGTTCGGTTTTTTTGGCTGC
>CAZPLM010000066.1:0-4217 GCA_964587275.1 uncultured Muribaculaceae bacterium
CATATATGGCTAAAGTATGCACCGTTTTAAACTTGAATTAAACACCTATTAAAATAAAGCACCAATCCAACGCCAAAAATTAAAGCAAAATTAAAGCAAATTAAACATTTCGTTTTATTCGAGCCCAATACCCTAACCTACCATAAACAACTGAACATAAATTACTTAAGCTACATTTATTGATATAGAAGAGTTGTACATCTCGTTTTACTGCCCATACATCATAGAGGATTTTTCCTCCGGAAGGCTTCCGTATTCCGGCGAGAAGCTCTATTATCACGCTTTTGCCGGCACCTGACGGACCGAGAAGCCCATAATACTCGCCATCTCCGACAAAGAAAGAAAGTGATGGTATTGAAAGAGTACCAATACTGTATGACACATCAACGCAATTAATCATATTCTAACAGCAATATTATTGTAAATATATACAAAAAACTTTTAAGGGAAAAATGAGGGTATCTTTGTTATAAAGTGTATTATTAATATCAAAGATTTTTACGATGACCGTAGATTATTCAAAAATCATAGACTTGATTCATCAAGAAGTAAAACCCGCACTGGGTTGTACTGAGCCGATAGCAGTCGCTCTTTGTGTCGCTAAGAGCTGCGAGATTTTAAGAAGCATTGGGTGTGAACCCGAAAAGGTGGATGTTGGTGTGAGTGCCAATATTTTAAAAAATGGAATGGGGGTTGGAATACCGGGTACCGGAATGGTCGGTCTGGTAATTGCCTCTGCCTTGGGTGTGGTATGCGGAAAATCCGAATACGGTCTTGAGGTTCTTAAAGATCTTGATGCTGACGCTGTTTCAAAAGCTAAGGATTTGGCTTCAAGCGGTGCGGTAAAAATTTCTCACGCAGATGTTCCTGACAAGTTATATGTCTCGTCATCTGTTACCTGTGGGGGACATAGCGCCAGAGCGATTGTAAAGAATAATCACGATTCGATTGTCTTTGTAGAGCTTGACGGGAAAGCTCTTTTTTCAACGGAAGATAAAAATGCCAAAGGTAAGGAGGAGAATGTTGCCAAAGAACCTGCTTCATGTTTTGCAAAAGAGTTAACTGTCGAAGAGATATATGAGTTTGCTACAACTGTTCCTGTTGAAAAGATAGAGTTTCTGATGAATTCTGTTACAATGAACAAGGCTCTTGTAAATGAAGGATTGAAGAATAATTACGGATTGCGTGTGGGGAAGACCTTGCTTTCAGAGGATAACAGGTGTGTGTATGGTCGTGATTATCTTATATATGCAATGGCCGATACCGCCGCCGCTTCCGATGCGAGGATGGCGGGCTGCACTCTTCCTGCAATGAGTAACTCAGGCAGTGGGAATCAGGGTATTACAGTTACAGTCCCTGTTATTTCAATTGCAGAACAGATCGGCTCGACAAGGGAACAACTGTTGAGAGCATTGGCAATCAGCCATCTGGTTGCTATTCATATAAAGGGATATCTTGGCAAACTCTCTGCGCTTTGCGGATGTGTGATAGCTTCTACCGGTTCGGCCTGCGGTATTGTTTATCTTAAAAATGGCGGATATAAAGAAATTTGTGCTGCAATTAAGAATATGACAGGAAATATTACCGGTATGGTTTGTGACGGGGCGAAGGTGGGTTGTGCGTTGAAAGTTGCTTCAGGGGTTGCCTCTGCTGTTCAGTCTGCAGTGCTTGCTCTTGACGGAATAGAGATTTCCTCAAATGACGGAATCATTGAAAATGATATTGAAAAGACAATTTCCAACCTCGGTGAAATCGGGTCTGTTGGAATGCAGAAGACGGATGAGATGATTCTGAAAATAATGGTTTGCAAATAATAGTTTAAGTTAATAGTAGGTAAATGTGTAGATGGGGGAATGACCGATGGGATGTCATTCCCTCTTGTGTTTATATACCGTTATAGAGAGACTGTGTCAATCAGGTTTTTTATACTCTTTACCTTGTATTCGTATAGTATTTCTTTCGGGGCAATACCTTTCCAGTCCACAAGAGTGAAATCCACACCTGCATCGTGAGCGCAGTTGTAATCGAATATTGTATCTCCGACATAAAGGCATTCATCCGCCTTTGCTCCGGATTTTTTCAGATAGGCGAACATCGGGTCGGGGAAAGGTTTGAATCTCTGGCTGTCGGCCGAAGTAATCACATAATCGAAATAGTGAAGCCATCTTTCAAGATTATTGTCTCTGTGAAATTCCATTTTCGATCTTGAGGTAAGTATGCCGATCTTTTTTCCCATCTTAAATAGTGTGTCGAGCATTTCATCTATTCCCTCAAATGGGACGATATACTCCATCATATTTTGATAATTCTCTTCCCAAATATCAAGAGCTTCTTTCTTATCTTTGAATGGGAACTCTTCTACCGTTTTGAAACTTGGTATTCCGAAGTATTTCTCAAGTTGTTCAAATGACTGTTCTATTCCAAGTTCTTCCCTGAGGGTTTTCTGAAGTGAACCTATTCCTGTCTTAAATGTGTCAAGCAGTGTTCCGTCAATGTCGAAAATGATATGTGTATATTTCATTTATTGTCTCAAATAATCAATTTGTTTCTGATTCAGTTTGTCAATGGAAATACCCCAGCTCTCCAGTTTCTTTTCTGCTACAAAATGGTCAATGTCCTCAGGAACAGTCACTACGGTTGCTGGAATTTTCCCTTTATTGCGGACAAGATATTGTACGCTCAATGCCTGGATTGCAAAACTCATATCCATTATTTCTGCAGGATGACCGTCTCCGGCGGCCAGGTTTACAAGTTTTCCCTCTCCGATCACGTAGATCCAGTTGCCCCCCTGCATCTTAAAGCCTTCAATGTTCTTGCGAGCATTTTTTCGCTCTATGGCTATCCTGTGAAGATCAGACATGCTGACTTCAACATCAAAATGTCCGGCATTGCAGCAAATTGCCCCATTTTTCATCTTATTGAAATGTTTTTCGGCAATAACATCAGTGCAGCCGGTGACAGTGATGAAGAAATCTCCGATAGTTGCGGCTTCATCCATAGACATAACCTTGAAGCCGTCCATAACAGCTTCCATTGCCCTGATCGGATCGATTTCCGTCACAATGACGGAGGCTCCGAGGCCTTTTGCCCGCATTGCCACTCCTTTGCCGCACCATCCATATCCTGCAACTACTACATTTTTCCCTGCGACAATCAGGTTTGTGGTCCTGTTAATCCCGTCCCATACCGATTGACCGGTGCCGTAGCGATTGTCAAACAGATATTTACAGTTGGCATTATTTACCATTACCATAGGAAATTTAAGTTCATCCCTCTGCGCCATTGCAATCAGACGATGGATTCCGGTAGTTGTCTCTTCACAGCCGCCGATGACATTTTCAATGAGTTCAGGAAATTTATGGTGGATAAGGTGGACCAGATCTCCTCCATCATCTACGATGATGTTGGGACCGGCCTTGATAACACATTCAAGGTGATGATCATACTCCTCTGCTGTTGCAGCGTGGTAAGCGAAGACATTAAGTCCTGTCTTGACAAGGGCTGCCGCCACATCGTCTTGAGTTGAAAGAGTATTGCTGCCGGTAACGAACATTTCCGCACCTCCGGCGGCAAGCGTTTGACACAGGTAGGCTGTTTTTGCTTCAAGGTGAACCGAGAGAGCAATTTTTATTCCTTTTAGAGGTTTTTTCTCTGAAAAGTCCTTTTCAATGATATTAAGCAGGGGCATATTGGCTCTGACCCAGTCGATTTTACGTTTACCTTCTTCCCATAAATCAATGTTTCTTATTTCACTCATATTGTAATTGCTTTTATGTCCGAGCGGCAAAGGTAAATTCTTTTTGCTAATTATTTTTATATTTGCGGTTGCAATGAATGACTTAAAGATCATAACGGAATCAATAAAGGCCGGCTCTAAGGAGACCTTCGGGACTTTTTTCAGGGTTGAATTTGAGAATGTGGTCTTTTTTCTGATTAAATATGTCGGAAGCCGTACTCAAGCCGAAGATATTGCTCAGGAAAGCTTCACTGCTTTGTGGAAATACAGGGATAATCTTGATTCCACGCAGAATATAAGGACATATCTTTTTACCATTGCAAAGAACCGTGCCCTCAATTATCTGAGAGATAGTGAGAAGAGGAGGAAAAATACACTCTTGGGAGAAGAAGCGTTATTAAATATCAGGGCATTGGAACATTCCAGCGTCAGTCAGCACATCGAAACATTGGAACTGAACGGGAGGATAGAGAGGTTGTAT
>CAZPLM010000066.1:4227-10364 GCA_964587275.1 uncultured Muribaculaceae bacterium
CCATCAAAGATCAGAGAGGAATTTGAGATGAGCAGGGAACAGGGGATGACATACGCTGAAATTGCCCGTAAACAGGGGGTATCAGAAAGAGTAATTGAATATCATATTGCCCTCGCATTGCGACATTTCAAAAAAGGGCTGAGCAACTACATAGGCGTTTCGACTATTTTATTCATTTTAAGTTCTTTTTTTAAGGGTTAAAACTGAAAAGCGTGTATTATTTACAGAGTATGGAGATGAATGACAAAATATTAAAAGAGTATATCGAGGGCGGACTTGAGGAGCGGGAGCGCAAGGCTGTACTTGAATGGATCAATTCAAGTGATGAGAATTTTGAGCGGTTTGCAAGGTTAAAAAGTGATCTCGCTTTCGATGATATGCCTGATAAGGTGATGTCTGAGGCTGAATTTGAACAGAGACTTCTCTCAAATGACCTGTTTTCTGAAAAGAGCGGAAATGCTAAGAAGATCAGTTTTATTAAGATTCTTACCCGTGCGGCTGCCATACTTCTTTTACCGGTACTTGTTGCCGGAACTTATTTATTTATTTCTCAGTCCAGACAGATTACTGAATATAAACACCTTGTAAGCCAAGCCGGTATAATACCAAATCAGATAGGTTCTGAAATTGAGTATAAGGTTACAACAGGCGTTAAGGGAGTGGCCGTTTTGCCTGACAGTTCAGTCGTATGGTTGAACAGCGCCACTACGCTGAGATGCCCTTCGAGTTTCGGACTTGATTCAAGAGAGGTATTTCTTTCAGGAGAGGCATTCTTCGAGGTGAAAGGCAATCCCGAGTGGCCAATGTATATCAGGACAAACAAGGGCATTACCGCAAAGGTAACAGGAACCTCATTCAATATCTCTTCATACGACAATGATGATGAGATGGTATTTACCCTTGTTACAGGGAAAGTCACTCTTATAGAGGATAAGACCAAAAGAGAGGTTGAGGCTGTGCCGAATGAGAAGGTTATTATGAGAGACAATAAAAGTCGGTTGGCAGACAACAAGGTTTCAGGGGTAAAGAAGGCTGCAGATGTCTATGTTGAAACAGCCTGGAAGGAGGGAGTTCTTCTATTTGATGATACCCAGATGACTGAGGTCATAAAGAAGCTGGAAAGATGGTATGGAGTCACGATTAATGTCACTGATGATACCATTCTGAATTACCATATCACAGCATCGTTTAAATCAGAGTCTATTACCCAGGTTCTTGAACTTTTCAAGATATCTTCAAATATCGGATATGAGATTTCCGATAATTCGGTAAGCATTTTCAGAAAATAACAGCTCTATTCCCAAATGTTTTACATTTAATATGCATTTTTTCGGGGTGCTCTCCGGGAATCGTGTATAATGAAGTGTTAAAACTAATAACTTATTATACTAACATGAAGAAACAGAAGAACAACACAAGAGGGAAATATCTCAGAAGATTGGCTCTCTTGCTTTCCTGTGTTATTTTGCAGTCGAATGTCGCATTCGCGCAAAATATTACTTTCAAGTACTCCGATACACCTTTGATAACGGTGCTCAAGGAGATTCAAAAACAGACAGATTACAAGTTTGTCTATAACAACAATCTGATAAATGTCAATCAGAAAGTTACCGTTGATGTCGATAAGGCAAATATCAATCAGGTGATGAGTAAATTGCTCGCTGATACAGGTATTGACTTTAAGATTATTGAGAAGCAGATAACACTTTCTCCAAAGCAGTTCAGTGAAGGTCAGAGGAAAAATATAGTCGGCCTTATATATGACGAACAGGGGGATCCGCTTCCCGGCGTTTATGTCCAGTCAGCAAGCGGTAAGACCGCTGTTTCGGATTTAAATGGAAATTTTTCCATACCTGCGGGCGATAAGGAGATGTTGACATTTTCATTCCTCGGAATGGAAAAGCTGACTCTTGCTGCCGACTCAAGGCGCAGGATGAATGTTGGAATGAAATCGGATATGGTTGCCCTTGAAGATGTTGTTGTTACAGGATATCAGACAATTTCGAAAGAGAGAGCCACCGGTTCTTTCAATATAGTAAAGGGTGAACAACTCGAAAAGCCCTCTGTAAACATCGCAGAAAGACTTATCGGTACTACTGCCGGTGTACAGAGTACGGTAGATGCAGATGGCGGAGTGTCATTCGAGATTCGTGGACAAACCAGTCTTCTTGCAAATGCTCAGCCTCTTTTGGTTGTTGACGGTTTCCCTACACAGGATTCATTCAGTTCAATCAATCCTAATGATGTTGAGAGTGTTTCTATCTTGAAAGATGCGGCAGCTGCTTCAATCTGGGGCGCGCGTTCAGCAAATGGTGTCATTGTAGTTGTTACCAAAAAGGGAGCAAATGCCAAGAAGGGTGATGTCAAGGTTGATGTCTCTACAATGTGGAAATATTCTCCGAAGATTGACTGGAGTTATGCCAACCCTCTCGCTACTTCTGCTGAAACCATAGAATATGAAACAATTGGTTATGGTGACGGTAATGGCTTCTTCGGAAGTGCATACTGGATGCCTGCTCAGGATACTTATGAGGATTATTCAGGGATGTCTCTTGCTACCACTGCAATGAATGAGTACAAACTTGGATATATTTCAGAATCAGAAATGAAGGCCACTCTTTCCAAACTTGCAGGTCAGAACAATTCAGACCAGATCAAGAAATATATGCTCGACAATCCTTTTACCCAACAATACAATGTTAATATCACAAGCGCCACAGAGCGTTCTACAAATGTGTTGTCACTGATGTATGAACACCAGGATAAGTATCTGAAGTGTAACAGTGACAATAAATACAATGTCGGATACAGAACTACAGTCAAGTTGTTTAAATGGTTGGATTTTAGCTTTAACGGGAATTTCAACCAGACAAACAGTATTAACAATGCTACCTCTTATAGTGACATTGCCGCATTGTCTCCTTATCAAATGCTTGCAAATGAAGACGGTTCACTGATTTATGACTATGCTTATGCATATGATTATTACGGATACAATTATTCCGGAGCTCTTTATGGACCGAATATCGAAAGACATGTTCCTACGGGCAATTTCCCATATTCCGACTGGAAGTCCAATCTTATATCAGACAGAGACGGTAGAGATTACCGCACTCGCAGGACAAGTGTAAGAGCTCAGGCAGGTCTTACTTTCCATATTATTGATGGATTGACATTCGATAGTAAATTTCAGTATGAAAATATTGAATCATATACCAAGAATATAAATGATGAGTCTACTATTTATGTAAGATATGCTGTCAATACAGCTTCAACTTGGGATAAAACCACTAATAAGGTAACAGCCAATCTTCCGAAGGGTGGTATAATGAATCAGAGCAAATCATCAGTATCGTCTTACAACTGGAGAAATCAGGCCAACTTCGATCGCAACTTTGATGGAGATAAACATCAAGTTTCGGCTATTGTAGGTACCGAGGTTTCAAATATCGTAAATCAGGGGACTAATTATTCTACCACTTATGGATACAATGACGATAAGTTGACAGTCGGAACATTTCCTAACGGAGTAGGTGGAAGCGGAAATCTAAGACTTTATAACTGGATGGGAGGTACGCAGACATTCGGTTATACGAATTCCTATTCATATAAAACAGAGAGATATTTCTCATTATATGCGAATGCTTCTTATACATTTGACAAGAAATATACCATTTCAGGCTCGGCAAGGACAGATGCTTCAAACCTTATTACTGATGATCCGAAATACCGTTATGCACCTTTCTGGTCAGTAGGTTTGAGCTGGAATGCCACAAACGAATCATTTATGAGTGAAGTTGACTGGCTTGACAGATTGGTTGTCAGAGCAACATACGGTTATAATGGAAATGTGGACAGGTCAACATCATTTATGCCTCTGATTAATGTCAGTACAACACAGAATACTTATATCCAAGACTTTACTGCATCTGTAAGCAGCTATGGCAATCCTACGCTAAGATGGGAAAAGACAGGGACATTTGATTTTGGATTTGATTTTTCCGCACTGAAAGGTAAACTCTTCGGTAAACTCGATTTATATAATAAGAAAGGAGAGGATCTGGTCGTCTCTATGAGTATTCCTTCAGTCAATGGTACTTCTTCACAAAAAATGAATGCAGCTGAGATGACCAACAGAGGTGTGGAGGTGGAATTAGGCTCTTCTCTTAACATACTCGACAGGGATATTGTCTGGAACGGATCACTTAATTTTTCATACAATTATAACAGAATAGACAAACTGTTTAAAACCACATACGCTGCTTATGAGTTGTATGGTGGCGGAACATCTGCTTATGTACAGGGTTATGATGCAAATACTCTATGGTCATTTGAATATGCAGGTATCAGAAATGTTGGAACAGAAGCGAATCCAAAATACAGACCGGTAGTTCAGGGGACAGATGGAGATGTTTATGACTTTACTGGTTGGACACCCGGTGACGGTCGTGATTATCTGCTTCACATGGGTACTAAAGTGGCTCCATTCTCATTGGGATTCTCAAGTAATTTCAAGATATATGATTTCAATGTATCGTTTATGTTCACAGGCAAGTTCGGTCACGTGTTTAACGGCTATTCGTTCAACTATGATTCAATGACCGGAGGGCAAGGGCTTCCTAACAAACTTTATAGCGAAGTTGTAAATGCTGACCCTAACAAGATGGTTCCTATTCCTACTGACGGGGAGACCAGATATTATTTCTGGGACAGATTCTATCCATATCTTGACTATCTTGTACAGAGTGCAAATCATATCAGATGTCAGGAGGTTTCAGTATCATACAATGTGCCTCGCAGATTCCTTCAGCACCTCAGACTGTCAAAGGCTACTCTGTATGCACAGGCAAACAATCTTTTTGTAATTACCAACAACAAGTATGATGAGGATCCGGAATATACACTTGGTAGTATCAAGCCGACTCCTTCATATACATTCGGTGTAAACTTTACATTCTAATAAGTTAAGAAGATGAAAAATATTAAATATATATTATTGTCGCTGATTGCGATTGTTACACTTAGCTCATGCGATGATTTCCTGAGCGAGGCGCCAAGCAAGAGTACTTCCCTTGTACCCTCGACTACAGAACAACTTGATTATATTCTAAATTCTTATGCAAAATTTTATCAGGAAGGGGCAAGAGCTGCCTATATGGGTTCAGACGCTTTCGGATTGTTGACGGAGATGACAGATGTCTCTGCAAGTATGCCGGGTATTGCTGTTGTTCAGTTTGCTGCATGGGATATAGATAATCTGCCGACTAATTCACGCGAAGACTACTTCTCAGGTGAATATTCTAAAATATTCTATGCAAATATGGTGTTGAGTTATTTGTCAAAAGTATCAGGCTCTGATGCAGACAAACTCAGAATTGAAAGGGAAGCCAAGTTTATCAGAGCTTACAGTTTGTGGAATCTTGCCCAGACATACTGCCTGCCTTATACAGAAGCAAACAAAGGTGAGGTCGGGATGACAATTAAAGCGAGTACAAGTTTTGAGGAGTTTTCCGGAAGAGCAACTCTTGAGGAGACATACGCTCAAATTGAAGCTGACTTGACTGTTGCTCTTGAGATTACCGACAATATGACAATAGTCAACAATAAGTATAAGTCATGGAGAGCAAATAAGGCTGCTGTAAACGGCTTTGCCGCAAGATACTGGCTTAACAGGAATGATTATGACAAGGCATATCAGTATGCAACTGCTGCTCTGCAGTCACATAATGTGTTCGTTGATTATAATACCGATATGAGGTACAGTAATAATCCATCGTACGCTACCGTAAACGGAGAAAAAATACCTGTATTATACCCATATACCCACGATAATCAGATTGATATGACTGATATGATGGAGTGGAAAGAATTTATGTATTTCCGTATGATGTATAATGAGAGCTGGTGGTATATTCCAAGCAAGGAGCTTATCGCTCTGTATGATCATCAGTACGATTTGAGATATGTATATCATTTTGTCGACAATTATTCATATTCAAGAGGTATTACGACATGGGAATATCCGGGATATATCTTCTTCTACAAAGACAGGATTCCAAGCGGACCTACTACTGCCGAGATGACTCTCATCAGGGCAGAATGTCTTGCTCGTCAGAATAAAGTCTCTGAGGCCATGG
>CAZPLM010000067.1:0-10363 GCA_964587275.1 uncultured Muribaculaceae bacterium
AGAAATATACACAATCTCGATTTTGTTGAAGATCGTTTTCTGGAAAATCTTAACCAGAGAGAAGAGCTTGACAGAGAACGGTTCCCTATTTCCTCATCAGTCAAGTCGAAATTGATCGGGCACGATATACAACTTGAAATCATCGAAATTTCCCCAAACTCCGATTTTATCGGAAAGAAATTGAAAGAAATCCCTTTCAGAAAGGATTATGGAATCAATATCGTCAAGATTATCAGAGGAAACAGATATATCAATATTCCTTCCGCCGAAGAATACCTGTATCCGAACGACTTGATACTCGCAATCGGAACAAAAGAGCAAATCACAATCTTCCAGGAGGTAATGCGGGAAGATTCGGAAAGAGTCTTTGACAATAAGGGCTCGATTGCTGAAGTTGACTCATTCATTGTAAGTTCATCTTCAAAACTGAATGGACAGCAACTTATGAATACGAGAATGAGAGATGCCGGGTGTATGCTCATCGGTGTCGAGAGATAGGGTGTGTCTATCATGAATCCCGCTCCGGAGTTCGAATTCAAGGAGGGGGACAAAGTCTGGATGATAGGCTCTCGAAATGCCTGTGAATGGTATATGTAACCTCCCGTGTTGAAACAATGTTAATAACTTCTATTTTTCCACCGACATTTGTAGGGTCAGAAAACTAACTTTGTACAGCAATGGTTTAAAATAGGGAATCAGGTGCAAGTCCTGAACAGTACCCGCTGCTGTAAGTTCTTCATTTCAAAATATTGTTCCTGCTTCATTCGCCACTGACAACTTAACCTGTTGGGAAGGCGCAGGAAAAGAACAAGTCAGAAGACCTGCCATTGTATATGAAAAAAAACGTTAGGCTGTTCTCGGGTAAAGAACACTATAAAAATAAAGTTATGAGCAGTGCAGAAATTACAATTGTAAAACGCGACGGCACTTGTAAGTTGTTCTCAATGGACAAAATCAAGAATGCTGTACGCAAGGCATTCCTCGCAGTCGGCAGTTTCGCCACTGAAGAGGATCTTACATCAATTCTTTCCCGACTCAGAATTTATGACGGAATGAGTGTCGAAGACATTCAAAATCAAGTTGAAATCGCCCTTATGGCTGAGCAGTACTATGCAGTTGCAAAGTCATATATGCTTTATCGTCAAAGCCATACGGAAGACCGTGAAGTCCGTGACAGACTTGACTTCCTTATCAACTACTGTAAAGCTGAGAATGCTGCAACCGGCAGCAAATATGATGCAAACGCTAATGTTGACAAGAAAAACATCGCCACGCTGATAGGAGAACTTCCAAAAGCAAGCTTTATCCGTCTCAACCGAAGGCTGTTGACAGACAGACTTAAGGGCATGTACGGCAAGGAGTTCTCAGACAAATACATCAAACTGCTCAATAACCATTTCATTTACAAAAATGACGAGACGAGCCTGGCCAACTACTGCGCCAGCATCACAATGTACCCGTGGCTTTTGAACGGCACTCTGACAGTAGGGGGCAATTCGACAAAACCGACCAACCTCAAGTCATTTTGCGGAGGATTTGTCAATCTTGTCTTTATCGTTTCAAGTATGCTCAGCGGAGCCTGCGCAACGCCGGAATTCCTGATGTACATGAACTATTTCATAGAGATGGAATACGGGAAAGATTATTACGATCATGAAAATGACGTGGTAGATCTTTCAAAGAAGCACCGCACCCTCGATAAGGTTATCACAGACTGTTTTGAACAAATTGTATATTCAATAAACCAGCCTACGGGAGCGCGTAACTTCCAGGCTGTTTTCTGGAACATCTCCTATTATGACCGATTCTATTTTGAGAGCATTTTCGGAGAATTCCGCTTTCCTGACGGATCAAGGCCGGACTGGAATTCCCTTTCATGGCTTCAAAAGCGGTTTATGAAGTGGTTTAACGCTGAAAGGCTCAAGACACCCCTCACCTTCCCTGTTGAGACAATGGCTCTTCTGACCGAGGGCAATGATGTGAAAGACAAAGAATGGGGAGAATTTACCGCTCAGATGTATTCTGAAGGGCACTCGTTCTTTACCTATATGAGTGACAATGCCGACTCTCTTGCTTCATGCTGCCGTCTTAGAAATGAGATTCAGGACAACGGATTCAGTTACACTCTCGGAGCAGGAGGAGTTTCTACAGGCTCGAAGAGTGTTCTGACCATCAATCTTAACCGGTGCATCCAGTATGCTGAAAAGAACGGACAGGATTATCTTCAGTATCTTGAAGAGGTTGTAGATCTTGTCCATAAGGTTCAGCTCGCTTACGATGAAAATCTTAAGGACCTTCAGAAAAAGGGAATGCTTCCTCTTTTCGATGCGGGTTATATCAATATAGCGCGTCAATATCTTACAGTCGGTATCAACGGGCTTGTAGAAGCAGCTGAATTTCTCGGTATCAAGATTGATGACAATCCTGATTATGTCAAGTTCGTCCAGAGCGTACTCGGACTGGTTGAAAAATACAATAAGAGATACAGGAAGAAAGAGACACTTTTCAATTGCGAGATGATCCCTGCTGAAAACGTAGGTGTAAAACATGCAAAATGGGATCGTGAAGATGGTTATGTCGTTCCACGCGACTGTTATAACAGCTATTTCTATATCGTTGAGGATAATTCTCTCAATATTATCGACAAATTCCGCCTCCACGGCAGAAAATATATTGAACATCTTACCGGTGGCTCAGCCCTCCACCTCAACCTTGAAGAACACCTCTCTCAGAAGCAGTACCGCCAGCTCCTGAAAGTTGCTGCTCAGGAAGGATGCAACTATTTCACATTCAATATTCCTAACACAATCTGCAATGAATGCGGTCACATCGACAAGCGTTACCTGAAGGAGTGCCCTAAATGCCACAGCAACAATGTCGATTACCTGACAAGAATCATCGGTTATATGAAGCGCATCAGCAGTTTTTCTGCTGCAAGAAAGAAAGAGGCCGCCCGACGTTTTTATGCAAAGGACAGAGGTGAGTTGGAATGTTAAAATGCTTCAATTTTGATATTGTCTGCCAGGAAATACCTGATGAAATATCTTTAGCCCTGAATATTTCCGGCTGTCCCAACCATTGTGACGGATGCCACAGTCCCTGGTTATGGGAAGAAATGGGCGATGATCTGACTGATGAGCACCTGATATCCATAATTGAGCCTTACGGCTCCGCTGTTACCTGCGTCTGTTTTATGGGAGGAGATCAGGATCCGGCAGAGATCACCCGTCTTGCGACAATTATCCGCTCGACATTCCCTGATCTGAAGACCGGATGGTATTCAGGCCGGAAGGAACTTCCGGATGGCTTTGATACTGCAAAATTTGACTACATCAAATTAGGCCCATATGTCAAATCTCTTGGAGGTCTGCGTTCTCCAAACACCAACCAACGCCTGTACAGGATTCTTTCAGACAGTAAAAAAGAAATCATCCGTTTCTCTACGAAAAACGGATGATAAACTAATTTCTTAACCCAATTTATTTCTTCTTTATCGGTTTAGGTTTCAAATCAGAGGGCCTCAAAGAGTATTCTTTTGTCCCAAATGCAGGCTCTGAAAGAGAATTTCCGGAACGTTCCAGCTTCTTTTCCAACTGAACAGCATAAGTCTGATGATAAGATACGTCGTCTCTATCAGGGTGATTATAAGCCACATAACGACTAATTTCGAGACATTTGTCACTCCAGAAATCCGGACACCCTCCATACAGATTGCTTCTGCCTGTAAAATAGAGTGAACCGCATACATCTTTATAATAAGGGCCACTGTAATCCATCAGCTCATCTGCAATTTTTGCAGCCTCTTCATACTTCTCAGAATTGAGGGCATTGTTTAATTTAACCTGCAGGGAAATCACATCCTTCCCATTGAAATCCGGAAGAGCAGTGAGGGCATCAATATCCCTTATGTACCTTGTCTCTGAATAAATCTTTGAATCTGCAGCCTCAACACCATACATTGATCTGTACTTGTCAATATTCAAAACAAGATCCTTATAAAAAACATTGTCGGATCCTTTGACCTCGGTAACAAATAGATCCCATACTGCCCTGTTCTCAAGACCATAGCCGTTTATCTGCGACAATTGAGCTATGACTGCCAAAACATCGTTATTTCTATAGACACTGCTGCAGTAATAAGCATAGTCGATAAGAAATTTCGGGTCGGTATTACCGGCACTTCTCTGCTGTTCAAGATAGAGCGATGTTCGATGAGGATCAAGGGCGCATTCACCGGTACGAATGAATGCGGCAGCTTCCTGCCTGCTTGATGATATATGGACAACCTCTTGAGTTTCAGGATTTATAAATAGATATGTGGGATAAGAATGTACCTCATATTTTTTTGCAAGGTCAATACCTTCTCCATTTTCAGCATCAATCTTCAATGAGATAAAATGTTCATTGTAATATGTTCCTACAGAATAGAGAGTGAAGACCTGCTTTGCCATATTGTAGCACGGGCCGCACCATTGAGTATAGACATCAGCGAAAATCAACTTATTCTCGCTTTTTGCGACAGAGCATGCTTCTTCGAAACTGCAGTGCCTAAAATTTATCCCCTCCTGTGCACCCGCATTGAAGCACATAAGAAGGGATAAAATAAGTATTGACTTTCTCATCAATTTCTACTGTATTGAGGCATATCAGGTTGATAGTCAAGAATCTCCTGGCATACCGGCAATATCCATTTAGGATCATTTGGAGCAAGTGTCCAAGTCTCCCCGTCAGCTGAGTGTGTAACTGTAACAGCAGTTGCAGCATCCTTGTTCAGCCTCTTGAGATCCATGTATCTGTAGTCGCCCCTCATGCAAAACTCGCGGCGTTTCTCTCTTAATACTTTTGCAAGCGCATCACTGCTACCTGTTGCAGTAAGAGCTACATTATTGCTGATCCTGTTATCTCTAAGGTAATTGACATACTCCATAGCTTTTGCCACTGATCCGATACGGGCTTCGCACTCTGCAGCAATCAAAAGATTCTCAGAAGTGGTCAAACCAACAGGATGGTAAGAATAAAGTACATAAGCACATTCACCAGGGAAATAAGTCGGAACGCCCAAATTGACCTCATCTTCAGCAAAGAAATATTCTTTTCTCAAATCCTGGGAACCGGCAGACAAATCCTGTTTGAATACGGCTCTAAGGCTTTCGCTGACAGCAATTTGATTCTGAAGCCCGCCCTGTGATATTCTTGTATAAATAGCCTCCGGACTATCAACATCAGGAAGCTGAGTTGAAGGATCACCTGCAAGATGCACGCGTCCCCAGGTCGAACCTTCAGTTGCTTCATAGTCCTTCAAATCTATGAGAGAATTCTGAGCAGACATCACCTTATTGGCATTTTCAAGGGCCTTTGAATAATCACCCATACAGAGATAGACCTTTGCAAGCAGAGCATATCCGGCTGTCTTATTTGGATGTGTTGTATAATTCACACTCTCTCCAAGAGATGGAATAGCTTCGTTGATATCTGAAATAATATGGTCATAAACCTCTGCTACAGTGTTTCTTTTATAACTTTGATTAATGTCAGCCTCTGTAATATAAGGAACACCGTAATCTGTAGTTGCAGTCGAAGCATCATACTGAGCACCATAAGCATTCACCAAATGAAGATATTCGAAGGCTCTTGCAATAAGTGCTTCTGCTCTTATCTGTTTCTTAAGAGATTCGTTTGATCCTTCAGAACCAAGAACATCATTGATCACAACATTGAATGTAAAAATACTGCTGTATGCACCATTCCAAAGATAATCTTTGTTGCCGTCCAGATAGACCTGCCCCGGCTGGAAAGAATAAATATTTCTGATTGCATCATCCTGATTGACATAGATCATATAAGCAGCAGATGCATCTTTGTCCAACAATTTAATATCATCGGTAAGATAGAGTGTCGTTTCATCTATTGAATAATAGATGTCATTCATCAACTTAAGATAATCCTCATACTGTGAAGGGATTGTCATCCCTTTCGGCTTGTTGTCGAGGAAGTCGCTGCAGCTTAATGACAGAAAAGCGACAGCTGCAAGAATTATATATTTTGTAATATGTTTCATATTCATTTTAGAAATTAAGATTAAGACCTACTGTAAATTCTGCAGGATAGTGCGTTCCTCTTGACGGAGATAGAGATGAACCGTTCCATACTTCAGGATCAAGTCCTGTATCATTGGCTGCCCACCACCAGAGATTGTTTGCCTGTACCATTACTTTCGCGCTGCTTATCGAGATCTTTTCAGTCCATCTCTTTGGAAGGGTGTAGCCAAGTGTAACATTTCTCAATTTGATAAAATCGCCTTTCTTTACATGCTTGTCAGCTGCTTTCCAGATGTATTCACCATTCCTTACCGTGGATTGGAACATGAAAGCAGGATTGCAGTCAGGATTATTCTCATCACCGGCCTGTTTCCAGTAATTGGCCAACTCTTTCAACGCATTTCCTGTCGCATAAATAGGGTGGCTTGTAATAACATAACCTGCAGCCACATCTCTCATGACATGACCTCCCTGATATATGAACATAAACGACAGGTCAAATCCTTTGTAAGAAACGGTATTGGTAAGAGATGCATTGTAGGGAGGGGTATATGTACCTGAATAGACCAGATCATCCTTAGTAAGTGCGTTGTAGTTGGTTGTTTCAGTCCCGTCAGCCATGTATGCTACCGGAGCTCCCTTTTCATTAAGGCCTTTGTATCTTACGCTGAACAGCGCATTCATAGGATATCCTACCCTGTTGTTCAGACCATAATAATAGCTGTATGCCGACTCGCTTGAAGTCTCGATATCTGTAATTTTGTTCTTATTATAGCTGAATGTTGCATTTGTAGTCCACGTCCATTCACCATTATCAATATTGACGCTGCTGAGATTGATCTCCACGCCCCTGTTGTACATTGAACCGAAGTTCATATTAACTGACGTCCACCCGAGGGTCGGATCAAGAGAATATTCTCCCAAAAGATCAGAGGTACTCTTGTTATAGAACTCAACACTTCCGTTAAGTCTCTGGCCGAGGAGGTTAAAATCAACTCCGAGGTTGAACACCTTGGTTTTTTCCCATCTCAATGAATTGTTCGGAGGAGTTGAGATATACATTGTCTCTTCATTGGTCAAACTGTTGTTTCTGCCAACATTCGCAATGAGGTAAGGTCCGTTAAGTTTTGGAATATTACCATTGATACCGTATGTTGCTCTTACAACAAATCTGTCGACCCAATTATAATTATTCAGTACAAGATACTGCGCACCGGCTGACCACAATGGACGATATTGATATTTAGGATCTGTACCGAAAAGATTCGACTGGTCGATTCTTATGCTGCCATTGACAGTCAATTTGTCCCTGTATGAATAAGAGGCATTGCCATAGAATGATTCATATCTGTTATCGACATACGTAGTGGTAGGTGTCAAATCCGAGAACCAGAAACTGCCATATAATGCCTGTGTACCATATATACCTGATGTTAGATCAAGGCTGTTGATTTTTGAATAAGAGAGGTTATCATCATCATATCCAAGTCTGTAAAAACCGTTATTTGAAGTAACCACCTTTCTTGCCTCTGCTCCTGCCAACACCTGGAGTCTGTGATCTTTATTGAATGTATGATTGTAATCGACCTGACCTCTCACTGTATAAGAGAAATTGTCAATATCATTCTTTACAATCTGTCCACCAACAGGAATCACATAATTGGTTTTTCCGTCAGAAACTTGAGCGGCATTGTTGATCATAGCCTTTACACTGTTGGAATTCTTTGTATAAAATTGCTTCTGGAAACCATTTGTAGTCTCTCTCTGGATTCTGAGGCTGACTTTCAAATCACTTGTTATTGTGATCAGAGCGCCCAGGTTGAGATTCAGATAATTACTCTTATAGGTATAATGCTTTTCAGGCAATTCAGTTGCAGGATAATAATTTTCATTCTGAAGACCAAGTCCGATCAGTCTGTCTATTTCATATTGCGACTTTGAAGAATACCATGCTTCAGGATCGCCATTGGCATCCCTGAGCATATAATAAGATGAACCGCCGGTATTCAAAAGGCTCATTCCAAGAATACCGTTATCATAATCATCTGAAACGATACTTCCAAGCACATTGGCATCAACTTTCAGCCATTTGTAGAAATCAAAACTGTTCTTGATGTTAAAGCCGTACCTGTTGGAATATTGAGCTTTCTCGTATGGAGCATTGCCATTATAGTTAAATGAAATGCTGTATTTATAAATATCCGAGCCGCCGCTGATTGAAAGATTGTGCTGCTGGCTGACTTTGTTATTTCTTAAAAATTCATCAACTACCTGATCATATCTGTCGTGAGTACGGTAATATTCAAGAGATGATGCTAATTCCGAATCGCTGATCTTGCCATCGTGATGGTCAAGCATCAGAATCTGAACGGGATTTTGGAAGTTTCTTACAGTCTGTCTTGTCAATTTAGGATATGATGCATAAGTCATTAATTGATAATCAACAAGTTCACTGCTTGTCATCCTGTCTTGATAATCTCTGTCAGGAAGGCCCTGGAATGAAATGCTGTTTGAGTAATTAACTCTTGTTTTTCCTTTTTCTCCGGATTTTGTAGTTATTACAATTACACCATTAGCAGAACGGGCACCATAAATTGAAGCAGCTGTCGCATCCTTCAGTACGGTGATATTTGCTATGTCGGACGGGTTCAAAAGATCCAGGACACCTACTCCTGATGAAGTGGATTCGCCCTCAAAAGGCACACCGTCAACCACATAAAGAGGATTCATATTACCGTTAAGCGTTGAGACACCCCTGATCCTGACAGACTTGGTGCCACCCTGAGTAATGATATTCAAACCGGGAACGCTGCCCTCGATTCTGTCAAGGACATTTGCCTGAAGTTTGCTCTCGATCTCTTTGGGGGTTATTACCGCAAACGAACCGGTTGCTCTCTCTTTTGAGATTGTCTGATAACCTGTTACGACAACATCGGCTAAGGTCTCAATATCCTGTTCAAGTCTGACATTAACGACCTTTCTGCCGGCGACATATACATCAACCGTCTTCATCCCCATAAAACTGAAATTCAAGGTTGCATTTGAAGGAGCTTCGACACGATATTTTCCATCGTTTTCCGACAATGTCACTTTATTTGAATTTTTCACCTTGATAACAACGCCAGGCATCGTTATCCCGTCTTCATCGACAACGACACCTGTTATTACGTTTTTATCATTAGATGAAGATTGAGATGCATTGACAGCAGCATCCTCATGCGAGAGGACAATCTGCCTGTCAGCAATCTTCCAGCTGATAGATTTTCCGGAGAAAATCTTGTTTAGTGCAGTAGCCAGAGGAACATTGTCACATTTTACAGTGACAGTCTGTTCAACATTTACAAGTTTTGTATTATACAAAAACTTGTAATCGGTCTGCCCTTCGATTTTTACTAAAATACTTTTCAAAGTTTCGTTCTTTGCATCAATTGTAACGTTGCCTTGCTGTGCAAATCCCGATACCGTGCATGCTACGAATAAAACAAAACTTAAAAAAAGTTTTAAGATCCGGTTTTTTTTCATAAATTGGAATGTTTTAGGATTAATTAATAATTATTCTGTTGATACTAAAATAGTACGGGCGAGGGGCAACTCGTCCGTTCTTTTATTTAATTGTAAATAAGGTGATTCTGTTCTTGTCTATCTTGTAGTCTATCGGGGATGAAAGTTTGATATACTCCATAATCTGATCGCACGAGCAGTTGTCAAGAGATGCAGTGAAACGGTATGAATAGATTTCCTGATCTTCAACTGTAATATCAACATTATAAAAATGCTCAAGTCTGTTGATTATATGGCTCATAGATTCATCCTCGAAAACAAGCTCACCGTCTTTCCATACTTTATATTTTCTTGTGGAGATATTCTTGTCAAATGCCGTGGCTTCACTTGCCTTGTTGTAACGGTATTTTTGATTCGGGAGCAGGACCATTTTCTCTTCACCTTTCATTTCCGGCGCAGAAACTGAAATCTTTCCTGAGATAAGGACGGTTTCAATTATGTTTTCATCGGGATATGCCTTTACATAGAATGATGTCCCGAGAGCTGCCACCTCCATTCCTCCGGCGCTGACTATAAATGTCCGTGTAGTATCCTTTGCAACATCAAAATAGCCCTCTCCAACAAGACTTACACGTCTGTCATTCTTTCCGAATGTACGTGATACAGTCAAAGTACTGTTGCCGTTAAGAGTCACTTCCGTACTGTCTGAGAGTAGTAATTTGAGGCGAGATCCTGCCGGTGAAACATATTTGAGACTGACTGCCTGAGCATTGCCAATATCATAGTTATTGATAGACTCAAGCTTGCCGGCGAGTTTTGACGAA
>CAZPLM010000068.1:0-4324 GCA_964587275.1 uncultured Muribaculaceae bacterium
AACTGATGCCAGAGAAAAAGGGTATGTGGAGACCATTTTCGGGCGGAAGAGATTCCTCCCCGATATCAATTCAAGAAATCAGGTAGTAAGAGGCCTTGCTGAACGCAATGCGGTCAACGCCCCTATTCAGGGCAGTGCTGCAGATATCATCAAACTTGCAATGATCAACACCTTCAGGAGATTGGAAAAAGAAAAAATGGAGAGCAGAATGGTTCTTCAGGTGCATGATGAACTTGTTTTTGATGTAAAGAAAGATGAACGCGAAGAGATAATGAGAATTGCCAGGGAAGAGATGGAAACAGTCTGTACCCTTGCCGTTCCGCTCGTAGTAGATTGCAATTATGGGAAAAACTGGCTCGAAGCACACTGATAATACTGATCGCCAATTCGTCAAACAGGTCATTGAAGGAGACAGCGGCGCCTACGCCCCGCTGATTGACAAATACAGAGGCCCGTTGAGAAACTATATTGAAACTTTCATTTCTGACAGATTCGATGCAGAAGATGTATGCCAGCGCACATTCATTAAGGCATTTACAAAAATTAATACCTATAATCCTGAATATGAGTTTTCTACATGGCTCTATGCTATCGCCCAGAATGAGATGAAAGATATGAACAGGAAGAGCAGAACCTCAATAAACTCCGTACCAATAAATGAACGAAATGAATCGCTTGCTCTGGATTACGAGGGTTCTCCTGAAGAAAAAATGATTGCAGGGCAGACAGAAAGGTCGCTTATGGAAGGCATAGGTAATCTGACGGACGAATATAAGAAAATTGCCGAAATGCGCCTGATAAAAGAGTATGCTTATGAAGAGATCTCCAAAGAACTTGGCATACCTCTGGGCACTGTAAAAGCAAGACTTTTCAGAGCCAAAAAAATTCTCAGGACATATATTGAAAGTAAAAATGGAACAGCTGATTAAATATTTCCCCGATCTCACTGAAGAACAGTTGAGGCTTTACAGTATGATGAAGCCCCTCTATTCAGAATGGAACGAAAAAATCAATGTCATTTCAAGAAAAGATATGGATGAATTCTATCTTCATCATGTCATCCATTCTCTTGCGATAGCCAGGTCTTTTAAACCTGATAACGGAAGCACTGTCCTGGACATCGGGACAGGTGGTGGTTTCCCTGGTATCCCCCTCGCCATCTTTTTTCCGAAAGTATCATTTGTATTGTGCGACTCGATCGGGAAAAAAATAAAAGTAGCAAACGCCGTTGCTTCATCCCTGGGATTAAACAACGTCAAGTGTATCAACTGCAGAGCCGAAGAAATAGACGAGAAATTCGACTGGGTGGTTTCGAGAGCCGTAACAAGGATGGATAATTTCCTCCCATGGGTCATGGATAAATATACGAAAGGAATCATTTATCTTAAGGGTGGAGAGGTGGAGGAAGAGTTGATCAGGTGTCGTGATAAGTGTGGACTCCAACTCAAAAAAGTCACAATAATAGATATTAACGAGTGGTTTAGGGAAGAGTGGTTCGATGAAAAAAAGATTATTATTATTTCTCGATAAATTTGTACTTTTAAATAAAAATATTACCTTTGCACTCCCCTATTAGAAATAATAAAAGAAATAAATATAATGAAACGCACATTTCAACCTTCACAGCGCAAGAGACGCAATAAACACGGCTTCCGTGAACGTATGTCAACCCCTAACGGACGTAGAGTATTGGCTTCACGCCGTCGTCACGGACGCAAGAAGTTGACCGTTTCTTCAGAGGACAGATTCTAAAAAGTCCGGCTGAAAAAATATAAAGATGACTGATTTTATCGGCCATCTTTTTTTTATTGAGGCATTTTTATAACTTTGTGAGGATATGGCAACAAACAAAGAAAACAAAAATAATATCCGTAATAACTGGATAGTAAGGAATCTGCTTGGCACCGTCCTGTTTATCCTGTTACTTGTGGTTGTGTTAAAGATTTGCCTTGGCATAATGACCAGGCACAACAGGGAGATCCCTGTTCCCGACTTTACCACACTTTCAATGAAAGAGGCCACCGTACTGGCAAGAAAAAATAACGTAAAGCTTGATTTTACCGATTCAGTCTATGTAAAAAGGCTCGCCCGCGGAGCGGTATATTCTCAAAATCCGCCTGCAGGTTCGCATGTCAAGAAAGGAAGAAGAATATTGATCACCATCAACTCTGTTTTGCCTAAAAAAGTATCAATGCCCATCCTTGTAGGTTTTTCTCTCAGACAGGCCCAGGCGGAGATCCTTAAAAGAGGTCTAAGACTCGGACATCTATACTACGCCCCTGATATGGCCACCAATAATGTTTTAGAACAGAGATATAGAGGGATGCCCGTAAGTCCGGGATCAGCTTTGGAGAGTGAAAGTGAGATAGATCTTGTCCTGGGTCTGAACTCAAGCGACAATCTCACATACGTTCCTTTTGTCAAGGGATTCACTTATGAATTGGCAAAGAATTCAATCCATGATAATTCGCTGAATGTAGGAAAAGTCGTATATGACAACTCTGTGGTTGACTACAACGATACGCTTAAGGCGGTAGTGTATATGCAACGCCCGGCATCATCAGCTAATAATGCCACTCTGATAGGCAATTCGGTAGATCTGTTTCTAACTACAGATCAGACAAAAATTAGCCCAAATGAATAGCAAACCGCTTGAAGAGATTGAGGACGAGCTTGAACTTGAAGAAACTGCCGCAGAAGACGAAGAACAGGAGATGTTCGAGCATTTCAGGTTTACAGTCGATAAAGGGCAATCGCAACTGCGCATTGACAAGTACATTACAGATCACATGGAGCAGACGTCCCGTCACAGGATACAACTTGCCATTGAAGCTCAATATGTCAGGGTCAATGATATTGTAATTAAAGCCAACTATAAGGTCAAGCCTCTTGACGTGATAACAATACTCCTCCCTTATCAGAGGCACGCTACTGAAATTCGTCCTGAGCCAATTCCTCTTGACATTGTCTACGAAGATGCTGATATCATGGTGATAAACAAACCTGCCGGGCTTGTCGTTCATCCCGGTTTCGGCCATTTTTCCGGCACTCTTGTAAATGCTTTGGCCTATCACCTCGGAATAAAGGAGACTGCGGATGCGAGTGATGAAAGAATGGGAATGCTCGTTCACAGAATAGACAAAGATACATCGGGACTTCTTGTAATAGCAAAAAACGATGAGAGTCAGATGTCCCTCGCCAAACAATTCTTTGATCACACAGTAAAGCGCAAGTATGTCGCTCTGGTATGGGGAAACATTGAAGAAGAGAGCGGCACAATAGAGGGAAATATTGGGCGTGATCCTAATGACAGATTGAGATTCAAGGTTTTTCCGGATGGAAGTCAGGGAAAAAGAGCCGTAACTCATTACAGAGTCATGGAAAGATTCGGATATACGACACTCGTCGAATGTGTACTTGAGACAGGCAGGACTCACCAGATAAGGGTCCACATGAATTATATAGGACATCCGCTCTTTAATGATGAAAGATACGGTGGAGACAGGGTACGCAAAGGTCCTGTCTATACAAAATATAAACAGTTTATAGAGAACTGCTTCGAGATCCTCCCACGTCAGGCTCTCCATGCCAAAACGCTGGGATTCATTCACCCTGCGACAAAAAAAGAGGTCTTCTTTGATTCGGAAATACCGAATGACATGAAGACCCTTATAGAAAAATGGAGAAAATACTCCGAAAGGCTGCGCGATTTCAGTGAAATCGAAGATTAGCCTTCAGTGAATTACATTCTCATAGGAGGACGTCCCATTCCGGGTCCGCCATACATTCCGCCGTGTCCGCCACGCATTCCACCGCGATCCCTGCCACCTCCGAATGTACCGAATCTGTAAGTAAAGCTGAGAATGACATATCTGCCCAAAGTATTGTTCTGTACATCCTGAATATAATTGTCAGAAATAGTCCTATAAGTATTCTTTGACTGGTTCAAAATATCATAGGCTTTGAGCGCAAGTGTAGCTCTGCCTTTGAATATCTGTTTATTAAGTTCAGCATTCCATACAAAGGTAGGATCATTGTATCCTTCATCATATCCATTATAGAATGTATATCGCACATCTGTAACAATACCCATTACATTCGGAATTGTCAGGTTGACGCTTGATGTGAGAGAATTAGTCCATGTCGCATTTACCTCAGTGGTTGTTATTTCATACCAAGACTTTGAATATCTTGTACTTTCTCCCAATGTTACCTCTATATAATTATCTCTGTATGTAAAGCGCAGAAATTCTCTGATACCAACTGTTTGGTAACGATTCTCCGCAAAATTGTCAGGATTAAGATATGACTCCTCGTTATTTCC
>CAZPLM010000068.1:4334-10356 GCA_964587275.1 uncultured Muribaculaceae bacterium
CATCAAGAACAGATTCATTCCCGACGAAACTCATTGAATTACCATAACTTCCGGAAGTAGCAGACATTATTGAAAATTTGCTTTTAGCAATAGGGCTGTTGAACATCAGTCTTGCTTCAGTTGAAAAGGTACCTTTCTCATTATTCATCGGCACTGTATAAGTAACTCCATCTGCATCAGTCCAACTTGCATTTACAATATTATTTGTATTGTATGTCATATCAATATTTGCATTCAGTGACGAAAATGTCTGACGGTTATTGCTGAAAAACATTGTATTCAAGCTGTGTGAAAATGAAGGGTGCAGATTAGGATTACCTCTTTTTAAATTAAGAGGGTCTGAATTGTCCTCAACAGGTTGAAGTTGAGTTACTGTCGGCTGTGATGTCCTTCCCCTGTAACGAAGTCTTATCATACGATCGTCGCTGAAATTATAGTCAAATCTTGCATTTGGCGCCCAGTTAAGCACATTTTGCTTGATTACCCGCTCTTCATTGCTTACAACTGTGACATTTTCAGTCTTTGATGGTTGAGCCGTAACACCGACAGTCAGGTTATATTTGTCCTCCTGCTTCATCACATTCAACCCTGCCCGCTGATTGATGGCGGTATTATCAATTTGATTGGAATACACGTCATCAATAACGGAATAATCTCCGCCAGAGTCTTTGTTGTATGTATTCTTTATCGACTTGCTTTCAGAATAGTCATAAGAGTATGTGCCCTCCAAAAAGTAATTCCCGCCCAAAGGCTCAGTATATGACAGTCTTCCTGAAATTGAAAAAGCCTTCGCATTCTGATGGTACATCTGATCCACAACTGTTGAATCGGCTATCGCCTCATCCTCATAGAGATTTGTCAAAGACCTGTTGTATCCGTCTATTGTATTATTGGAATGAGAGAAGTCCACATTTAAGGAGATTGTCCTGCCTGGCTTTCCAAGTCGCTGTCTTAAAAGCAACCTTCCCTCCATTGTCTGGGAGTCGTTGTCTCCGTAAGAGTGTTTATTACCGTCATTGACAGTCGAGATATTCCCGGCTGAAGTACTTGATAAAGTGGAAAAGTCGGAATATTCGTTAAAATTGCCATATCCAATATTGAATTGAGGCTCAAAAAGAATGGATGTTTTATCAGATATTTTCCAGTCAGCCCTTGCACCGGCCCTGTGACCGTAAGTGTTGGTAAAACTGTAACCATCATTATCACTGATCAGCGAGGAGCCATCACTCTTTAATGTGGTTTTAGTCGTCTTTTCAGTAACATCCTTTTCATTTCCGCTGAAAAGGTAATTACCTGTCAGTTCGGACTTGTTGTCAAATGTCTTGCTTCCGTTAAGGCCTGCCATATAAGAAGTACTTATACCATTGCCACGGAAGGTCATTCCTCCACCTCCACGGCCCATTCCGCCGCCCCTCATTCCTGACATCATCGAAGCAGCCATATCATTGAATCCTCTATTGTTCGTATTGTTGGCATTCCCTATAAATGCAATCTGGTCTGACTCATTAAATCTTCCAACCATTGCGGATCCCTGAAATCTGAAATCATTGTTTTCATCCTGAAGGTCAGAACCGCCACCGGCAAGCATATTCCCGAACCAACCGTTCATCATACCTTTCATTATGCTCAAGTCTATGACTGTCTCTTCATTTCCATCATCGATCCCTGTAAATTCTGCCTGGTCAGATTTTTTCTCAATCACTTTGACCTTTTCTACTATTTTTGAAGGAATGTTTTTTGTCGCAAGTTGCGGGTCATCGAGGAAAAAAGTCTTTCCGTCAATCGTTATCTTTTTTATCTCCTTTCCATTAGAAGTCACCGTTCCATCAGATGAAACCTCGACGCCTGGAAGCTTTTTCAACAGATCTTCAAGCATATCATTATCCGTAGTCTTAAATGATGTAGCATTGAATTCGATCGTGTCTTTCTTTATGACAATCGGATTACCCACATCGGTAACAACGGCTCCTTCAAGAAAGTTGACAGATACTTTCATCTTCACTTCTCCAAGGTCAACACTTTGTTTTTCCACTGTAATTACACCTGAATAAGCCTCATAGCCCATCATCTCTCCTTTGATTGAATATTTGCCGCTTCTGACACCTTTAAGAGTGACACTCCCTTTGGAATCAGTCAATGAATACTTTGACGCATTCTTGGCACCTGCAGGAGTCAGAGAAACTGTGGCAAATTCGACACCATCTCCGCTCATCTCATCTACAAGCTTGACTGTAACTGAATAACCGTTCTGCTGAGCATTTGCAACTCCGCAAGCCGCAAAGAAGATACATACGGCATAAAGAATAATTCTGGATCTCATATAGTCCCTTTTTGGATTTTTTAATATACTTTAGACTTCAACAATTGAGAAAAGTTAAATCTCGGGGCGATTTTTTATCTCTTTTCTGACACGATTTGAATGCGCCTCTATAAATTGCTTCCAGTTTGAGGAAGTTTCCCTGTCTGAAAGCGGATTTGTCAATTGGTAGAAATGGCACATTGCAATGGCGAGAGCATCTGAAGCATCAAGGTAATCAACCTTCAGTTTGACATCCATAATCTTCTCTATCATTGAACATACCTGTTCCTTTGAAGCAGCGCCTTTTCCGGTAATGGCAGATTTTACCTTTCTTGGGGCATATTCAAAAACAGGGATTTCCCTGTGAAGCGCCGCTGCGATAGCCGCACCCTGCGCTCTCCCGAGTTTAAGCATTACCTGTGGATTCTTGCCATAAAAAGGGGCCTCAATAGCCAGATCATCTGGAGCGTATTTATCCATAAGTTCCCCTACTTCATCAAAGATCCTCTTTAATTTCACAAAATGGTCTTTGTTTTTACGAAGATCTATTACACCCATATCCACAAAATGGACGCATTTGCTGTCAACAAGAATAACCCCGTAACCCAATATAGCGGTTCCGGGGTCAATTCCCATTATAACTCTCTGGTTATGATTAGTTTTCTGTAATTTCATCAATCGATAATATCGAACCCTGTGTACTTTCTCAGTACTTCAGGCACAATAACCTTGCCATCCTGTTGAAAATCTTCAAGAATTCCGGCAAGGATTCGAGGCAATGCAAGTGAACTTCCGTTCAGTGTATGAGCAAGATTGATCTTTCCATTTTCATCTTTGTAACGGAGTTTCAACCTGTTTGCCTGATATGATTCAAAATTGGAAACAGAACTTACTTCAAGCCAGCGCTTTTGAGCCTCAGAATATATTTCGAAATCATAAGTGATTGCAGAGGTAAAACTCAGGTCACCGCCACAAAGTCTGAGAATCCTGTACGGTAATCCAAGACTAATAACAAGCTTCTCAACATGAGCCACCATTTCATCAAGAGCCTCATACGACTTTTCAGGCAGCGAAAGCTGGACACATTCTACCTTATCGAACTGATGAAGCCTATTCAGACCTCTTACATCTTTTCCGTATGAGCCTGCTTCTCTTCTGAAACAAGGCGTATATGCAGTCATTTTGACCGGAAAATCAGAAAGCTTAAGAATCACATCTCTGTAAATATTAGTAACGGGTACCTCGGCTGTCGGAATAAGATAGAACTTATCCACTCCAACATAATACATCTGGCCCTCTTTGTCCGGGAGCTGTCCGGTCCCGAACCCAGAAGCCTCATTTACCATTATCGGAGGTTCAACTTCAAGATATCCTGCTTCTGTATTAAAGTCGAGAAAATACTGGATCAATGCCCTCTGGATCTTGGCTCCTTTACCCTTATATACCGGGAAACCGGCACCTGTGAGTTTTACCCCCATATCAAAGTCTATGATATCTAACTTTTTAGCCAATTCCCAATGAGGAAGCGCATCAGCAGGAAGCTCCTCGATATTGCCACCCTGTTTTACTACTAAATTATCATCTGAATTTTTTCCTTCCGGAACAAGTTTACACGGAATATTAGGTAAAAGGACCATCAGGTCAAGTTGTCTCTGATTGCACTGATCGAGTTCTTCCGACAACTTTCTTGAGGATTCTTTCAGGTTGGAAACTTCATTTTTCGCCTTTTCAGCTTCATCTTTCCTGCCTTCTTTCATTAATTTGCCGATCTGTGCAGATTTCTGGTTCTGATCAGCAAGGCACGCATCCAGTTCACCCTGTTTTGCACGTCTTTCCTTATCGATACCGATAATATCTCCTACTATTCCCTTCGCATCAAAATGCTTGACGGCAAGACGTTCAATGACGTAATCCGGTTGCTCCCTCAAAAGTTTAAGCGTTAACATCTTCTTTAATTTTTTTAACCCGACAAAGATATAAAAAATATTGTTCTTATTACCGGCAAAAAAAACAGGATGGCTTTATCAAGTCATCCTGCAAATTTCTTCGCCCGAAATGGTTATTCAGCTGCAACCTCTGCTTTTTCAGCATCTGCCTTTGGAGCCTTTGCTTTAGGAGCTTTTGGTTTTGCGGTTTTTACCTTTGGGGCCTCAGCCTCAGGAGCCTCACTCTTTGGAGTCTCAGCCTTAGGCGCTTTTGCCTTAGGAGCCTCAACTGTCTGAGTTGCCATAAAAGGAGTAACCGAAACGTATGATTTATCCTCGCGGGTCTTTCTGAATGATACTACACCATCAACTAAAGCGTAAAGAGTATGGTCTTTGCCCATCCCAACATTTGCACCAGGATTGTGAACAGTTCCTCTTTGACGAACGAGAATATTACCGGCCTTAGCCTTTTGATCGCCAAATAATTTAACGCCTAAGCGTTTGCTTTGTGATTCACGGCCGTTCTTTGAACTACCGACACCTTTTTTATGAGCCATAATCTAAACCTTTTAATTAAGCGATTTCTTCAATTTTAATTTTAGTCAAATACTGACGGTGACCGTTTTTCTTTGAGAAACCTTTACGGCGAATCTTGTGGAAAACGATGACTTTGTCACCTTTACAATGCTCAATGACAGTAGCTTTAACATTAGCTCCCTTTACATAAGGAGATCCAACGTTAACTTTGCCTTCATTGTCGGTCAATAAGACCTTGTCAAAATCGAGTGAGGCACCTACTTCAGCCGCCAGGCGGTTTACATAGATTTCTTTGCCTTTCTCTACTTTAAATTGCTGTCCTGCAATATCAACAATTGCGTACATAAGATTAATTTTAAAATTAACAGTCGCAAGCGGATATAATTAAATATCTCTTATTCAATAGCTTAACGGCTTTCTATATCATTTTTTAAGATTGCAAATATAGTATTTTTTCCTCTTTTGTCAAATTTTTCATCTTATTTTATTACATTTGTAACAAAGTTGTGTTAAAACCTAATAATAAAAACTATGGACTCCCTCTTTATCTATGATAAAATGGTTTCCGGGAACTCATTTCTTTCAAGAAGAAATGATGTTTCCAGGATAGTCAAATTACTGAAAGACAGGCAGAACATCACTATCTACACTGCCGCTAAAACAGGAAAACAGTCCCTTGTCAATGAGGCCTTGAATGACCTGAGAAAAAGTTTTCACGACTTTATACTCCTTCAAATCGATCTGTTCAATGTACGCAGCAGGGAACAACTCAGTCAAGCGCTGTGTTCAAAAATGCAGGTTTTATTGAAAAAATGCAATAAAGACTCCCTGATGCTTCTTGATATTGACTTTGACAAAATGTCCCTTCAGGAACTTCTGGAATTCCCGGAGAAAGCCTCAAGGAGCTTTAAGAAGCATATTATCATCTATTTCAAGGAATTTCAGAATATTCTTTTCTGTGATGACGGAGAAGACCTTCTCAATGAGATTGAAAAAGTCCTGATGCCGCAAAAAAATGCAAACTACATAATCACCGGCTCATTTGTAAATGCGATGAAATACATTTTCGAAGATAAAAAGTATTTCTTCAATTTCGCGGTCAATTTGATTCCCAATCCAATCTCCAGAAATGATGCAATAGACTTTCTTTATACTGCCTTTATGAGGACAGGTCGTGAGATACTGTCTGAACAGGCAGGAATGCTCTATGATATATGCGGCGGGAACCCGTGGTATCTGATGCATATAGGATCAATATGTT
>CAZPLM010000069.1:0-10333 GCA_964587275.1 uncultured Muribaculaceae bacterium
GACACTTTATCGCCTAAATGTTTTCATTCCTTGCAATTATATTTTCTAAACACCTGTGTTTTGGAATGGGATGTAAGTGAGTGGGTTATGGGGTTTTAAGGTGAATTATTCGGGTTGATTTTGTCGGTTTGACGATGTTTTAGAAAAATTCGATTAAAGGACGACTGATTTTTTTGCTTGTTATAAGGTTTTGTTCAGCCGGATATTGAAGTCTCGATTCGTATTGTTTATCCGAAAGTGAAAATATGTCAACTTTTAACAAATGCGGAAGACAGTTGAGGATTTGCTCTCCGTGAATCCGTCCACTATCGTATGAAAAACAATATCTTGTATATAGATTCTTGTTAAGTTTGACAAATCCGTCCTGAGTGAGTTTATTACAAAAACGGTAAAAGGCAGGTTTGTTCTTCGCAGACCGTGAGGTGTTGTTGATTACTACTATTATCCACATATTTCAAATTATTGAAGAACAGGAAGTTCTATTTTTTTTGTTTCACCCTTGAGGTAATTGACATATGAAGTGGCTGTTATTGATATTCCCGTAATAATTGTGGTCGAGATGTTTTTTATCCGTATTTCAGAATATAGGATATCAATAAGTTTATGTTTTGTTTCGCGGTTCAATCCATTATTATCATTGCTGTTGAGATGACAGGCGACTTCGTCAATGAATGGACGATATGGTTCCATCAAATCGTCGGCAAGTGGAAATTGGTCGTAATAGTTCTTATGGAATAGAGATGCGAGAGGACACAGTCCTGAGCATATTATGGCCTTAATCATTGCTGTTCTAAGTATGGTGTATCCATAGTTCAGATAACTGTTAGGAGCTTCCATCGAACGCAATCGTACGAAATCTTTTCCAAATAATTCTTTCCAGTATATTTTTGCGGCCATTGCTTCTTTATTGTTTTTGTCGCCACTGACGATATTTTTCATCATAAGCAGAAGATGATTATTTCTTTTCCCAATTTTTCCGAGCAATGCTGCCTGGTTTCCAATTTTTGCAGAGACAATCTGTTTCCATGCCTGTTTTTTTTGAGGTGCTGTCATTTCAACTTGTTTTCTGAAAATTTCTTCGCATTTTGCATTTGAATAAAGTGGAATAATTACTGAGACAGGGAGATGTTTCAGATTACAGATTGATATAGGAATATTATTTTGATTTAACTTTTCAATTACGGGGATTGTTATATGACAGTGAATGTTGTCTATGATAACATATCCGATGTCATCTATAGGACGAAAGATGGTTTCGTCAGGAGTATCATTGTATTGGATGCAAAGCATTTTGTTTTTAAGTGACAGATGAACGCCACCTTCTATTACAATTGTTTGTTTAGGCATAATTTTTTAACTATTATTTGATGCTATAAAATTATCATCAAAATGAATAAATTTACATTATCTTTGGTAAACTAATTATTGAAAAACTATGAAACAATTAATAACCAAAAATCTGGTAGTGGCTTTAATTTGCCTGTGTTGCGGCCTTCTAATTCTCCCCTCCTGTGATAAAATTTCTGATTCTGATACTGAAGTCATGGTTATTCTGAAAAACCAAATTGATTATTGGGAAACAGTCAGAACAGGTGTTGTGAGAGCTGCAAATGAAATGGGGACGGGCTGTGATATAAGGTGGACAGATGCTGATGCTGATGCTCAGTCTCAAATAGATGCAATTGATGATTACATAGATCATAAGTCTGATTATTCGGGACTTGCTATTGCTCCGATTAATGCAATTGTATGCGATTATCTTGCTGAAAAGTTGAATTCAGATTCAAAACCTCTGGTTATTATTGATACCCCTGTTCCTGAAAATAATTTATTGAAGTACAACATTTACATTGGAACAAATAATTTTGAGGCAGGTGCAGCCATTGCAAAAAAGGCATTAGGCGACATAAAGGATATTTTGACCAAAAAAGTGCTTGTTTTCACTCTTCCTGCAGGCACTTCGATGCTTCAAAGAGCGGAAGGAATTGTGTCAGTGATTCCAAATGCGACTGTATTGGATATTCCAGAGGAAGAGGATGAGGCTATACCTGAGATAATTAAGGCTGTCTCTGAGGCAGATGTCCTTTTTGGAACAAATATGGCTACTTCAACTTCCCTGGCAAAAGCCATTTATGAAAAGAAAATTTCAGCATTGCCCCTGTATTGCTTTGACAACGGTGATTTTGAACTTGCCCGCGTTTCTGACGGCACAATATGCGGTACAATGGTTCAAAAGAGTGAGGAAATGGGGTATTTTGCAGTACAGCAGATCTTATATCCAACTGACGGCAAGACAAATGCAACAAAATATTTAGATACGGATTATTTGACTAAATAAATTATTATGAAAATGACTAAACATGTGTCAAGGATTTGCGCATTAGCTGCGTTTATTGTACTTTCTTCGTTGATGTTAAGTTCTTGTGATAAAGATGAAAAATCAACGACTATTTATTATACCTACGGCTTTTCTTCCATCTCGGGAGGGACTACCTCATTGACTGAAATGAGTCTGATAGAAAACACTTTCAAAAGCAATATGGGAATCAGCAATACTCCTTTTTCATTGACAGGAACGAGTTCTGAATGCGATGCTCTTGTCAAAGAGGCCGGAGCCAAGACAACTACTGCATTGTCAGGTAAAACCTGGAAATGTACTCTTGTTTTTGATGTGACTAATTCAAATACCACAAAAGTGGTTTACACATTCTCTGTTACTCCGAGCAATTAATCAAGTATTAAATTAGAAGATGAAAACTGAGAGTTCTTCTGACCGGCTTGCGCGATATTTGACGACATCTGCCGTCAATGTTTGCATTGCTCTTCTGCTCTCTTTTGTTTTAATTTCCTGTTCAAAGTCAGGAGATCAGAGTGATAACTCGACTATTCATTCAGTTAATGCCCATAATAATACTGCTGAAGAGCAGAAAAGGGTTCTGATAATTTTTTCATATACATACAATTATCCATCATTTGAAGGACAAATGTCCGGAATTCGAGCTGTATTTGACAGTGCCGGTATTAATTATGATGTGGAATTTATGGATGCAAAAAGGTTTAATACTCAGGAAAACAGCAGAACGAAGAGGGAAAGACTGTCATATAAGATGAACTTGCTGCCTCCTTATGATGCCATCCTTACTTGTGATGAAGATGCCCTCTATTTTGCACTTGAGAATCAAGATTCTCTTTTTCGCAATATCCCAATTGTCTTTTGTTCAGTTAATGATGTAAAATTTGCCCAGGAACAGGATTCAAATCCGATGGTAACAGGCATCTCGGAAACTGTTTCTATGAAAGAGACAATAGTCCTGATGCACCATCTATTTCCACAGGGTAATGAAGTCTATGCTATTTCGGATGTTACTACACAGGGTAAGAGTGATCTGAGAGATTACCTTGACCTTCAGGGTAAAATGCCTGATCTTAATCTTAAATATCTCTCTTTGCAGGATTATTCATACGAAGAACTGGCTGGCAAACTCTCGGAAATTCGTGCGACTACACCTGTCCTGTGTCTGGCATGTTACAGGGATAAGAATGGGTCGACAATGCCATTTGATGAAAGTGTGGAATATCTGAAAAAATATGTCAAGTCACCGCTATTCCATCTTTGGGAGCAGGGAATTGATACGCCCGGGATGGTAGGGGGTAAGGTTATGACATTTTTCAACCAGGGACATTATGCTGCATCTGTGGTGAATGATGTTTTCAATGGGAAAGATATTGCATCCATAAAAGTCAACATTAAAGGGGATAATGCCTATCTGTTTAACTATAATGAACTAAAACGGTTTAATATAGAGCGGTCGAAACTCCCGGAAGGAAGTACTGTCCTGTACAAGCCGATTTCCATATTCGTCAAATATCGTTATCCGATCATTTTTTTCTCGACAATCATATTCTTTCTGACACTTTTGATTATCGCTCTGTATTTCACTGTCAGCAAGAAGAAAGAGGCCATCAGGCAACTTCTGGAGGCACGAAATGAGTTGCAGGAGAAGAAAATGATCATTGAGAATACAAATATGTTTCTCAATAACATAATAGATCAGATCCCCATTGGTATTTACATTAAAGATCCTGAAAAGAATTTTGAGTATGTAGTTGTCAATAGTGCAGTTAATAAAATCACCAGGCAGGATAATATTTTTATTAATCATAATGACAAGGAAATTTTTGATCCTTATCTGGCTCAAAACTTCCTTGAGGAGGATTTGGTTGCACTTAAGGACGTTAACATGCCGAAAGTCTATCAGAAGAGACTTGATTTTAGTGGAGATTCACTTATCGTCAAAATTAAAAAAATATCCTTCAAGACCCCGGATGGTCATGCATGGGTGATAGGGACAGTCGAAGATATTACAAATGAGGAGAAGGCAAAGGACGATCTGAAGATGGCAAAGAAAAAGGCGGAGGAATCAGATAGGCTTAAATCGCTGTTTCTTGCAAATATGAGCCACGAGATAAGAACGCCGCTAAATTCTATTATTGGTTTTGCCGGCTTGCTCTCAGAGGATAATGTCCTTTCTGTTGATAAGAAAAAATATTCTGAAATAATCAATGCCAACTGCTCATTGTTGCTGAAGTTGATCAATGACATTCTTGACCTGTCTGTAATAGAAGTTAAATCTCTTAAATTCAACAGGTCTGAATTTGATTTTTCTGAATTCTTCGACAGACATCTTTTCTCATTAAAACCGAGGATTACGTCTCCTGACGTTGAATTGATTATTGACAACCCGTACAAGAAATGTATTGTGAACCTTGATGAATACAGGACTGCCCAGTGCATTACAAATCTGGTTATCAATGCAATCAAATATACCATGAAAGGGCATATTAAGGTAGGATATGAATATATTGATGGTGGAATAAGGCTTTATGTTGAAGATACCGGAGTCGGGATTGATGCAGCCCATTTGAATAAAGTGTTTGATCGTTTCGAGAAGATAGACTATTTTGCCCAAGGTGTTGGGCTTGGGCTTTCAATCACAAAAGCATTGGTAGAATATGATGGCGGCAGGATATGGGTCGATTCGATCAGAGGGAAGGGAAGTACGTTCTGGATTTGGAAGAAGACTGAGGCAGAGATAGATAAGTGATATGTACAGAATCTCCTGCGTAGGTAGGTCTATCCATTTTGCTCTCTTCATCGCTCAATAGTGAAAACATATCCGGATCGGAGAGGACATCTTGAATATCATATTTCTTGCCATCTATCGTGATTTTTCTGTCGATAAGTCTGATACCGTGGCTGTAATCAATATACCAGTTAACATGGATATTGTTGGATCTTTGTATGAATGTGCCTTCAGGATAATGCCAGCCATAGATCGTTACATGATTTCTCCTTGTCGTATCAGCTGTGATTTTGTTTGTAATGATGACATCTTTCTTTAATCCGGAAATCATGTCCCCTGCTTTATAACCTTTGGCCTTAAATTGAGCATTAATTGCGTTGTTGCTGTCTTCAAATGTGACAGGGTAGGTGTTACGCCAGCCAATTGGCCTGAATGGAAATGGTTCAATTGCTCCGTCTGAATGTTTTGCAATAATATCTACCAAGAGTGCTGTCGGAAGAGAACATTTTAATGAGTCTGCGATGGTTTGTGCAGCCAGAGGGCCCATCGGCATCCTTACAAAATCTTCATTTGACCCTATTGCAAGGTAGTCTGGAAGTACATTTATTGAAATGGTATGTCCATTCCTCTGATACTCAATTGTTCTGAAATGTCTCAGGAAATCAGGAATATTGCCCGAAAGAATTTCTTTAATCACCATCGTTTCTCTATCCAAAATGGCAATGGTGTCAACCGACCTGATAAACTCGCTTCCCGTGCAGGCTGAACTGTCCCGTTGGCATATTTGCAAACTTTCATCATTTTGGTCGTATTGTCTTGGCTGACAGGACGCTGATGATGCTATTGCTGCCGCCGATAATGCTACAATCATCAGGATTGTGATAATATGTTGTTTGGATTTCATTTATTATGTTGTTGCTTTTAACTGCTGATTGCTGTGATTTTTGCTGATGATGTTTGTTGTTGCTACTGTTCTGTGCTATATGCCGCACTATTTTTTTGTGCAAAGGTCGTAAAAAAAACTATTCTCGAGATATGTTTCAGCCCATTTGGGGGCCGAATATCGCGGAGTTATCCTTGCCAGACCGCAATGGGCCTTCGGCAAGCCCATTCATGTTTGGCAGGAGGTAACTCCATCACGGCCATAATGACAACATATTCCAGTAAGTCGATCGATCGCGAATCGGCCTCCCGCATCACTCTATATGTCAAATATCTCCCATCCGTATAAGTAGACAAATCTGCAGACCGAACGATAGGCATAATACCGCGTAACTATTGTTATTGTAAAAAAGAAGAAAGACTCGTCCAGAACACCACCATTGTATCAGCTCTGATACAACAATATAACATCTGATTTACCATTTTTCCACGATTCAAATCAGCACTTATTAAATAATTTGAAATTATTTTTTCATTGACGCAAATTGTCAAAACGTATTGATTCCTTTGCAAAACAATACTTAATATTAACTTAAAACGACACAGCCATGCTTCTAATTTTATCTTTAATAGCTTACCTTCTCTATGGACTCGCATATCTTACAGGCCATAGAAGTAAATTATAAAACGCCCATATTATGTTTGCACTATTAGCACTTCTCTCATTTGCATTTTATGCATTTGGCTATATGATTGGCGCCAGAGACAAAGCACACTCAGCCTGAAAGAATTCTTAAGAACCATAACTGTGATCATTTTCAAAACGTATTATCCTTTGTGCTATCATGCTGAACCCTATGTTAATAACTTTTAAAGGACAAATGCCGTTGATAGAATTATTATTACTAAATTAGTATGACTTAAACAGAAACAAAAACCACTTGACATTAATTGTCAAACTTTCATTAATTGTTTGTATAAATATTATTTAAATGCGATTTAAATTAACATTAAATGTAAATAAAAATGCCTTCGGGAATAGGTTGCCAATTAATTACCAATACGAGCAATCTGCTGTAATATACCGAATTCTTGCAAGTGGTAACGAACAATTTGCCATGTGGCTACATGAGAATGGATATCAATTAGAGTCAGGAAAACGGTTTAAGTTGTTTACTTATTCACCTTTTAAAGTTGAAAAACGAAGGATTGTGAATGACAGGTTAATATTATTATCGGATACAATAGAATGGCAGATATCATTTTTGCCTGAAAAAACGACGGAACAATTTGTTCTTGGATTATTTGCCAGCCAGACATTCGAGGTTGGAGATAAAAAGAATGTTGTTCAATTTCATGTGCAAAGAGTAGAATTGTTGCCTTCCCCTGTCTTTTCAGAAGAAATGGTTTTTTCGGCTATGTCTCCTTTATGCATAAGAAATAAAAATGGTGACGGAAGTATGACTTATCTATCTCCCTGTGATCAACGAGCCAAAGGAATAATATTAGAAGGCCTATTAAGCCGGTATGAGGCGTTTTATAGCAAACCATATTCTGGTGTACTTGATTTTGACCTAAAGGTGCTTAATGAACCAAAAAGAAAACTCATTTTGATCAAATCCGGTACGCCTGAGCAAACACAGGTCGCAGGATATTTGTGCCAGTTCAGAATGAAAGCCCCACTTGATCTGATGCGTATCGCCTATGAGAGTGGCGTTGGAAGCGGAAATAGCCAGGGATTTGGTTGCGTGAAAGAAATAAGATAATACAAATTAATATGATACGAGAAATAATAAATTTTACGGAAAAACTAAATGAAGATATTTCGATATTAGGTAGTATAAAGCCTCAGCATGATGGTGTATATATATTGGTCAATAAGAATAAAGATTGTAGTGTAACATATTATTTTGGAAGTGATGAATTTACAGATACACTAAAAAAATGCATGGAAAAAATAAAATATTCATGGACAATTGAATACGACAAAAAGCCATATTATCAAAAATGCTTTGACCTACCGAATAAAAGGATTCATAGTATATCACCATATTTAGTGGCGTTTAAAAGAACATATTTGTCCGAAGGCAAAGAGTTTAAGAAAGATAAGAAGATTAACAAAGAATATGTACTTGATTATTTGAAGAAAAGCAAATCAGAGACATTGAATGCTAATGATTTAACAAATGCAGAGTTTTTCAAATGTTTTATTGATGAATCATTTGATTATCTTCTTGATGAATATGTGTATAATTATGAAAAAGAAAAGAAGAAAAAGATTAAGGATGATAATTATATTGTTATTCTGTTAGATATTGATACCGAAGAATATGAGAAGGCTTTTACTGCTTATTTAAAAGTAAGATTGTTTAATAGCTCAAAATTTGGAATAACAGATGAAAGAGGAATATCTATAAAAGAAAAAGATTTTAATAAATATGAGGTAATGCGCGGTTGGTCAAATTTTTATAATGGATATAACGCAGGAAAAATATTTCTCAAGCATATGACTGGACTGTCTGAAACCAATCATATTACAAATATTGATGCACAGTATCTTTTCGATTTTAAAGAGTATGTACGAATGAAATTATTACCTAATCCGCTTCCTATTTTTATTGATTATGAGGAACTGAAAAAAGATGTAATTCAATCCGAAATAATTAAGGTTTGGAATGATGATCAACAAACAAAAAGTTATAGTAATACTTTAAAGTCAATATTTGAGAAGAAGACTATTTCGCTACAAAAATACTATTTATTGAATATTGAAAAGGGAAAAATTGTTGATTTTGACTTCGTGCCTCTGTTTAGGTATTACATTTCTCTCAATTTAATTATAGAAAATATTTGTATGGCGGGTATGGTCAAAAATGAATTATTTGAGGCTTTCCCGAATGACATGATTAATACGGTATTTGATTTTGAACGGATTGTTGTAAAATCTATATTCAATAACTCATTAGTAAAAATAAAAGACGATAAATACTCGACCAATTACTTCGGTGATATTGATCCAACTTATGTCAGTGGTGGAGATATAATGTATTTATTGATTTTAAAATACCGGAAGGCCATTTATGACTATATCTATAAATCAAAAATAAATGCAATAAATGGGTTGATGTTTAATGATATGATGATTCAATCTATTTTGTCAAATATTCAGAAAGATGATGTGTCCGGCAGATTTAGTTGGAATAATGCCATTAAAGAAAAACTCAACATTTGGTTTAGTCTATACAATTTATTCAATAATAATATAAAACAGGAGGAAAATATGGCTTCAAAAGTGACAGAATTAGTTGCAAAGATGAGTGCCGTTGCCAAAGGCGAATCTCATTTTGAAAACCCCGAAGAATTTGCTTTCGGGGCAGGACAAATCGTGTCCTATTTGATTGATAGAAGCGTTGCAAGCAACAAAACTTATGCAATGCTTGAACCTTATCTGCAAAAGTCAAGATCCGGACAATTGCAGGACGCTATTGCACAGACAATAGCTGTGTATAAATATGATATCAGCACCTACAAAGGAGCTTTTCAAAGGTTGTCGTCAGACGTGTTGACGTATGATGAAAACGTAGAAGTAAAGCCTTTGCTTAAGTTCTTTTTGGCAGGATGCTTTTGCGATTGTGTGATTTATCAGAAAATAGACAGTAATAATAATTAAAGAATAGGAGATTAAAGCAATGACAGAATTTAAAAACAGGGTTTTTGGATGTGCTGTAGTAAAAGCCATTAATTCAAATTATAACGCAGACTTTTCTGGACAGCCGCGTACGTTGCCTAATGGTACTGTATATGCAACTGATAAAGCATTTAAGTATGCGGTCAAGAATTATTTGAAAGATGTATATTCGGATAGTGAATATGTATTGTATTACAAAAGGTTAAAATCCGAGTTTACTCCAGACGATTTATCTGATGCTTATGAACGGAAATTTAAGGCTAAAGTTAAAGATGATACTCTCGATATAATTTCAAAGAACCTCCTTTCATGCATAGATATTCGATTGTTTGGTGCCACATTTGCACCTAAAGGAGATGGAATAAAAAACAAAAATGTGTCTTTACATGGACCTGTTCAGATAAATCATGGAGTTAATATATGGAATGAAAGCAAATTTTTTTTGGAACAAATTATGTCGCCATTTCGGAATCCTGGGGATAACGGTCAAGATGATAAGCAAGCAACAACACTAGGACGACAATCTAGATTAGATGAAGGTCATTATTTACATCATTTTTCGATCAACCCACAAAATTTATGTGACATTGTAGCTCTCGCAGGAAAAGACGCAAATGAACTTTCATCAGATGATATCAATAAACTTAAGGAAGCCATGCGCCGTGGTGTGACTTGGTAC
>CAZPLM010000070.1:0-10238 GCA_964587275.1 uncultured Muribaculaceae bacterium
CCATCTGATTTCTGCAGGATCATAAGCTTTAATTCCGAGATCCAGACGAACAAGTATCATCCCGAAATCAAGGCGCAGACCGGCTCCCCAGTCCAAAGCTATGCTCTTACCAAGATTGTCAAAAGAAAACTCACCTTTTGAAGAACTGTCAGTACTTAACTCACTTCTTTGCAGATTCCAGACGTTACCGGCATCCGCAAAGAGAGCACCGTTTAATTTCCAGAAGAGAGGGAATCTGAACTCAATATTTGCCTCAAGATGAAGATCTCCGGTCTGATTGGCAATGGAAAATGTCGTATCAATAGGCGCATTGCCAGGTCCTACCATTCTTGTCTGCCATCCTCTCATGGAATTGGCTCCTCCGGCATATAGCAATTTTTCAAATGGGAGAGCAGTGGAATTACCGTAAGCGTAGCCGGCGCCTGCAAGAAAACGCCCGGCGAGAGAAAACTGATTATCTCCTCCAAAACGAATGGTCTGAACAAGGGATATTTCACTCTCGACATATTGAGAATATGGTATTCCCCAAATCAGATGACTGCCTAATTTGTTTTTATCCATAGCAGAATTGAAAAGGCTTAACAGATTACCTGCAACATCAGTCTGCCATCTTAAATAGAAATATGATTCCTCTGGAGTAACATCCGAATTTGTAGTATAATAGACAGTTGCACTTGCGCCAAAGTCAAAGTGCTTTTGATATGAATTGATCAGATACGGGTTATCAAGATTATCGTAGAATTGTTGAGAAAGATTGGAAATATTAACAATATTCATCTTGACCGGAGATACCTGGAAATATAATTTCTTTGAAACATTCCATATATAACCGTAAGAAAGGGAAATGATGTTTCTCGTATATTCGGGTCTATTTTGATAATTGAATGAAAACGAGATTTCTGTCCTTGGTACAGTACTTTCAAAAATCCGCTCCGGAAGTAGAAGAAATTGAGGCAGCGTGAGAGAAGATGAAATTGCAAACTCATTTGAATGTACAGGATCGTCAAGCATAAACTGAAAATTGCCCCTGAACCCGAGTGACAGAATTTCTCCCCCACCAAAGATGTTTTTATGACTGTATGATAATGAAGGAGATATTCCAAAAAGTCCGGTAGAATTGACAGATCCTTCAAGGTTTAATTTGAACCCTTGAAGTTTTGAAGGAGACAGAAGAATATTGCAATCTACAAGTGATGAGTCAGACTGATCAAGTTGGATATTCACAGTGCTGAAAACACGGTTTGTTGCAAACCTCTGATAAGTATTATTGATCTCTTTTTCATTGTACAGCGAGCCGGGCTCGATCCTGTTCAGGTTATCAAGAAATGACTGTCTGACTTTCAGCCCTCCTTGTGGAGTAATGGAGACACTCCCTATATTGAAGCAGGTATGCTTTTTTGCAGAGGATGGATTTTCATTTCTCGTATAATTTTCAAGTCTTACTACAAGCAGGGCCGAATCTCTTACTGAAGTAGTATCAGCGGTAAAGAAAAAATAATTCTTTGTAAAACCGTAGTATCCATTATTTCGGAAGAGTTGCGCAAGTCGTTCAGATTCATTTTCAAGGACTTCTTCTGAAAGAGGAACTCCTGTCCGGAGAGCATGGCTTGACGAATCGTTTCGAAAAATGGAGAGAAGGGCAGTGTCTTCAATTTGATAGTCTATCTTACTTATGTAATATTGTTTACCTATGGAAACGTCATACTTGACAGTCGCAAGTTTGCGATTTTTTATGATTGTATCAGTGATATGAGAATCATAATAGCCCAGATAATTGAGGTGAGAGAGCATCCCTGACTTGGAAGAGGCTACAGATGACGAATCGAATACAACAGGCTCCACTCCAAGCTTTTCAACAAATTTATCCCAACCTGTTTCATTTCCGCTGCTCCAATTGTATACATACAGGAATGGATTCCAGCCAAAAATATAATATGAATTCGCCTCCTGCTTAAGATATGGCTCAAGGGAAGTCGCCTTGAAATCTTTTGAATCTGAAATTGATATTTTATTCTCTTTTAATCTGTAGCTCCCATCGGGTATAGTTCCTGTTGTACTGCATGAAGAAGCGACAGATATCGCAATGAAGCACAACAGCAGATATAATGACTCTTTTTTGAGCGACATACTTAATAATTAATTAGCAGAGAATGGCGTCCCCAATTACTTCAATGCAAATTTAAGTAAATTTATTTCATATAATAGAACCACATTACTCATATATTTTTACATTTGCAATCCGAATCAGTCAGATTGGTATTTTTTTTATCAAGTAACTAACTTACATTTTATAAATGAAGAACAAGTACATCGACTTAATTGACCAGACCTTTGAGTTTCCGCAGGATGAATTCAGGGTTGAAGATGACGAACTCTATTTTCACGATATCCCAATGATGTCTATAATTGAACAATACGGGACACCATTGAAAATAACTTATTTACCAAAAATATCCCAACAGATACAGCGCGCTAAACGTATGTTCAACGTTGCTATGGCCAAGGTCGATTACAATGGCGAGTACCATTATTGTTACTGTACAAAAAGTTCACACTTTTCATTTATACTTGAAGAAGCTTTGAAGAATGACACTCATATTGAAACATCATCCGCTTTTGATATGAATCTTATTGAGGCCCTATATGATGAAGGTCGAGTTGATAAAGACCTGTTCATAATATGCAACGGCTTTAAGAAGGAGCTGTACATTGAGAATATAGCAAACTTCATTAATAACGGCTGGCACAACACTATTCCCGTCCTTGACAATATGAATGAATTCAAGGATCTTGATGCCGCCATCCATGTTCCAACAAAGATCGGAATAAGAATCGCGGCAGAGGAGGAACCAAAGTTTGAGTTCTACACAAGCAGACTCGGAATAAGATACAGTGACATACTGCCTTTTTACCAGGATAACATAAAAGGCAATCCGAAGTTTCATCTGAAAATGTTACACTTCTTCATCAATACCGGAATAAGAGACAACGCATATTACTGGAATGAACTTTCAAAATGCGTTTCAGTCTATTGTGACTTGAAATGTGTGTGTCCGGAACTTGATTCACTAAACATTGGTGGTGGCTTTCCAATTAAAAACACTCTTGCTCAGACATACGACTACGAATATATGGCTGAAGAGGTAATTGCGCAAATCAAAAGCATTTGCAACTCGAGAGGAGTAGAAGAGCCTAATATATTTACCGAGTTCGGCAGTTTTACAGTCGGAGAGAGTGGCGCTACAATATTCCAGATACTTGATGTGAAACAGCAGAATGATAGGGAAAGATGGTATATGATTGACAACTCATTTATGACCACCTTACCAGATACCTGGGGTATTAAGCAGCGTTTTATTCTTCTCCCTATTAATAAATGGGATCAGGAATATCAGCGTGTTTTCCTTGGCGGACTGACCTGCGACAGTCAGGATTATTATAATGCCGAAGCTCACGCCAATGCAATATTCCTCCCTACAATTAAAGGGAAGGGATCCGGAGAAGAGCCTTTATATATAGGATTTTTTCACACCGGAGCATACCAGGAATCCATAGCCGGTTACGGTGGATTGCAGCACTGCCTTCAGCCTGCACCAAAGCATGTATTGATTGATGTGGATGAGACTGGCGATTACACCACAAAACTGTTCAGCAAAGAGCAAACTTATAAATCAATGATGAAAATCCTCGGATTTTAATTGATAAGAGATGACGTCGGTAAGTAAAAATACCATTAAAGCGATCAAGTCACTTGCTCTAAAAAAAAGGCGGGAAGAACTCGGTTTATTTGTTGCAGAAGGAGAAAAAATTGTAAATGAGGCGATTGATTCCGATTTTGAAGTAGTCGAAATTTACAGAAGTTCAGAAATAGGCGAAGAGACTATGTCCCGACTCACACTGCTCAACACACCTTCCCCAGTGCTCGCAGTCATTAAGATCCCGCAATCGTCTACTGAGGCGGAAATACAGAAACTTATTGAAGACAGACCTCTTGCAATAGCTCTTGACTCTGTCAGAGACCCTGGAAATTTAGGCACCATAATCAGGCTTTCCGACTGGTTTGGCATTGATGCTGTTTTTGCAAGTGAGGACACTGTCGACCTTTACAATCCAAAGGTTATCCAGTCCACAATGGGTGCAATTTTTAGAAAAAGGGTGATTTACTGTGAATTAACAACAGTCATCTCACGTTTTAATGAAGCGGGAATGCATGTTTACGGGACTTTTCTCGAAGGACAGAACATTTACAGGGAAAGGCTTGAAAATGAGGGCCTAATAATACTCGGTTCAGAATCCAACGGAATTTCTCCTCAAATTGCCGGAAAAGTAACTGACAAATTATTTATTCCTCCATTCATTTCAGACACGACTGTTACTACATCCGAATCATTGAATGTTGCGACAGCCGCTGCTATCATCTGTTCTGAATTTAGAAGAAGAGTGTGATTGGCAAATTACCTGTTGCCATACATTTTCTCATAATAATTCTCATATTCTCCGGAAGTAACGTTATCAAGCCATTCCTGATTTTCAAGATACCATTTGACTGTCAATTCTATACCTTCCTCAAATTTGAGAGATGGACGCCAGTCGAGTTCTCTTTCAAGTTTTGACGAATCAATCGCATAACGCAAGTCGTGACCTGCACGGTCGCTGACATAAGTAATCAATTTATCAGAGTAGCCGTCCGGTCGTTTAAGCAGCCTGTCAGTTACCTTTATGAGAATTTTGATCAAATCAATATTTTTCCACTCATTAAAACCGCCTATGTTATATGTTTCAGAAATCTTTCCCTTATGAAAAATCAGGTCTATTGCTCGCGCATGGTCTTCTACATAAAGCCAGTCACGGACATTCTCGCCCTTACCATAGACAGGGAGCGGCTTATTGTGGCGTATATTGTTAATAAACAATGGTATAAGCTTTTCGGGAAACTGGTAAGGTCCATAGTTATTTGAACAGTTTGTAATCACGACAGGCATGCCGTATGTATCGTGAAAAGATCTGACGAAATGATCTGACGAAGCCTTGGCTGCCGAATATGGAGAATGGGGATCATATTTGGTCTGTTCAGTAAAAAGAGTACCGTCAAATTTCAACGCCCCATAAACCTCATCTGTCGAAATATGATAAAAGCGCTTGCCTTCAAAGTTCCCGTTCCAGAATACTTTTGCAGCCTGAAGCATAGAAAGGGTACCCAACACATTGGTTTTTGCAAAAACGAATGGATCTGTTATACTTCTGTCGACATGGGTTTCTGCTGCAAGATGAATCACTCCGTCAACATTGAATTTATCAAACAACCTTAAGACATTCTCATAATTGCAGACATCTTCCTTTACAAAGACATAATTAGGCTTATTTTCAATATCTTTCAAATTAGCCAGATTGCCGGCATAAGTAAGTTTGTCAAGATTAATTATCCTGTATTCCGGATATTTATTCACAAACAGTCTGACAACATGTGAACCGATGAACCCGGCTCCACCTGTAATTATAATAGATCTTTTCATTGTCAATGATTATAATATTTCAATGTAAGTAATTACTTATCAATAAACTCAATGCTTGAATCATTCGGCGTAACGTTCATCTTGACCGTATGTCCAAGATACATCGGATAATTCAAGTATTTGTGTCCGAATGGAAAACCGTATATTGTAGGGACGCCTATCTGATCAATATATTCTTTCAACAACTCATCCATAGTCCGGTGCCATCTCCCCTGATCGGATATTGTGTCAAAATCGCCAATGATCAATCCCTTTAAATGATCAAATTTTCCACTTCGTTTAAGCTGCTGCAAATAACTGTCAATGTGATACATCGGCTCACTCGTATCTTCAATCACGAGAATGCAGTCACGCGTATCTATATCATTGTCAGTACCAACTCCGGATGCAAGCAAATTAAGATTGCCTCCTACAAGTTTAGCTGTAGCCTCTCCACAAATATTATGTTCATTATAAGGAACGTTATAACCTTTAAGTTCGCCGAAAAGAGCCTGACGTAAATATTCGCCTACAGTATCGAAAGGCATATTAATCTCAAGACAAGCTGCATTTGGTCCATGAATCGATTCTACATCAATGTTAAAGAGAAGACTGTGGATAACTGTAAGATCGCTGAATCCGACCAGCCATTTCGGATGTTCACGAAAATTGCTCATGTCAAGGAAATCAATGATCCTTACAGCCCCATAACCGCCACGCATAAAAATGACAGCCTTAACATTTTCATTATCAAGCATATTTTGTAAATCAGCGGCCCTTTCCCTGTCACCTGCAGGAAATGGCGCACCAATACTGTCATATACATATTCACCCTTTTTAATGCAAAGTCCCCAGTCACTCATTGCATTGATAACAGAATCAAGTCTTGAAGGCCTCCCGGACATTTTAAATGAAATTGAAACCACTCCTATCGTATCTCCTTTCTGAAGAAATGGTGGAATAATATGTTGATCTTGAGGTTGTGAGTACATCAAAAATGCCGGAATAAACAGCACTGCAAGAATAATAAGGGTTCTTTTCATATAATTTATTTTTTTCTTTCTCTTCTCACCTCGCTTCCATAAATCAAGCGATAATCGAAGGCCTTTACAGTAATTTTTCGATCAAAATCAGGGCATCTTTCTATTCCGAAAAATGAGTATGCTTCATCCGGAACATTAACCTTCACAGCGACTTCCCTGCTGTCAAAATTAGCTATTACGAGTACAAGATGCCTATCATACCCACGAAGAAAAGCAAATTGATTGACAGGATTAAAAAAGTCTGACAACGGATTCGCATACATCAGGTCAAATGTCTTGCCAAAATGAAAAATAGAATCGGCGGTAGCCTTTTTCAGTGCAATGCGATATTCACGACAAAGCCTTTTCTCATCTTCGTCCAATGTGTGCGAAATAGCTCTTTTAATTGATGGAACAATGCAATAGTCATATATTGACGTCCTGCCGTCAATAGAGCTGAACCCCTCATTTTCCATCCCTCTTTCTCCATATTCCTGTCCGAAATAGAGCATAAAGGGAGCTGTGTTGAAAAAGAGAGAAACAGCCAGTGCTGCACTTCCCTTCTCACCGTTTCCCAAATAAAAATCAGATGCAATCCTCTGTTCATCATGATTTTCAAGGAAATTCAACATTTTAGGCTGTAAATCTCCAATTGACTGCCACTCTGCAGTAAGCGACACGGCCGGCCTCTTATGAAAATAAATATCTTTCAATGCATCATAAAACCCGGACTTGTCATATAAGAGATCAAAACCGGCATTTGCGTAGATCCTGTAATTCTGCTTCTGATAAACTTCTGCAATAAACAGAATATCTCTGTATTTTTTCCTCAGCCTGGCAAACGCCCATTTGAAAAAATCAGGACGAACCATCTCAACCATATCACATCTGAATCCATCAACACCTTTTGCCGCCCAGAATTCCAGGATATTGTACATTTTCTCCCATGTAGAATGGTTATCATAATTCAACTTTACAGTATCATACCAGTCATTGCATGTGGGAGTCAGGGTAAACTGATCATTTCCGGTAGCGAACGCAGGGTCTTCCACATAATCACTTTTTAGCGAATCGGGTAATTTGAGGGGACCATTAAGTTGATAGAGATTTGCAGGGGTAAAATTGTCAGTTTTGGAGTGATACTCGCGGCTGATATGATTAGGTACAAAATCTATGATCACATCCACACCTGCATTGTGACTCCTTCCAACCATAGCCTCGAATTCTGCCATACGGTCGGGAACAGAAACTGCAAGATCGGGATCAACATCATAATAATCACGTATCGAATATGGTGAGCCGGCAATACCCTTGACGATTGAAGGATTGCATTCCTGTATTCCCTTATATCGAGTCCCTGACGCATGGGCAATTATGCCCGTAAACCATATTGCGCTTACTGAAAGAGATTTAATCCTTTTAAGTTCCTCACCGTCAATATCATTGAATTTGCCACTGCCATTTTGCAGAAAAGAGCCTGATGGAGTGCATTCGCGATCCCCATAGGCTCTTAACAGAAGTTGATATATTATATATTTTTCTTTCACATTGGCAAATATACTCAATTTACCAATTCAATATCTTCTTGAAATCATATTCCTCCGGATCAGGAAGGTATTTCTTTGCATCATCATAATCAGCTGGTGTGATATAATGTACAATATGATTATAAATACCCTGAGCCATGTCTCCCTCAATATCGACCTTGCGCGGAGGAATTTTGCCAGTATCCGGATCCTGAAGATCTTTAAGATAGATAGGCTTTACACGACCGAGAGTATCGACATATACCATACACCCCGTCTCTCCTTTGACAAACAGATCATACACACCGAAACCCAACTGAGAACAGTAAAGAAGATCATAAGCAATTGGGGACTGGCAACGAATATCATAGCCTATCTCAATCGGACGTGTCTTGACTTTCATTCCGAGTTCCTTGAACTTGATTTCCATTATATCATTGAAAAGCTGAGCTTTTGATATTTTACCAAGCTCAGGATGTCCGTGTTCGTCAAATGTAAATCTAACTCCAGTTGCTTTTAGCTCTTCATCATCAAGTGCGTGAAAAACACCTTCAGAGACAATTATACCTCCGTAGGAAATGCCGAGAATCTTCCTTTTGACAATAGATGATATTGCAAGTTTGATGATTTTATCAACAGTAATTTTTGTTTTATTAAACATTTCCGGAATTATAATCATCGGGAAGTGGCAAGATGCGCCGATATGGAGAGCCAGGTGACCGGCTGAACGTCCCATAACTGAAATGAAAAACCAGTTGCCTGAAGTACGCGCATCCTCATAAACAGTAGTCGCAATACGGGTTCCTTCAGCTTTTGCAGAATTGAAACCGAATGTCGGGGTATTTACCGGAAGCGGAAGGTCATTGTCAATAGTCTTGGGAACATGAATGTTATGTATCGGGAAATTTCTCGAAATAAGAAATTTTGCAATACGATTGGCTGTAGATGCCGTGTCATCTCCTCCGACAGTCACAAGGAGTTTGATATTGTTCTTTTGAAAAAGTTCTATATTGAAATGGCTTTTATAGTCTTCTTCTGTAGGCTTGTAACGGCTCATCATCAGATAAGATCCGCCTCTGTTGAAGATTGAATCTGCCAATTTGAAATCAAGAACTTCATATTTTGCAGTTTTTCTGAACAGGCCCTCGTAGCCGCCATGCAAACCGAGTACCCTGTATCCTTTTGAAAGGAATGTTTTTGTGATTGTCCCAACAACTGTATTCATTCCCGGAGCGGGACCTCCACCTGTAAGAATAAGAATGGAATCTTTCATTTACTTTATGTGTTAATAACTAGTTTCGGAGCGCAAATGTAACTCTTTTTTTCCAGTTGCTAAACTTGTATTTTTACATTAAATTTGTAAGTTTTAAATTGTATGACAAAAATCTCTAAAATAGCAGCTCGAAAACGCATTGAAGAGCTAAGGATGGAGTTAAAAATCCACAACCGCAATTACTATGTCCTCAATGCGCCCACAATATCTGATTTTGAATATGATATTATGCTCCAGGAGCTGTCCGGACTTGAAAAGCTATATCCCGACCTCATCACAAAGGATTCTCCCACAATAAAAGTCGGAAGCGATCTGATAGAGGACAAAAAAGAGTTTGAAGAGGTATTTCACAAGTATCCGATGCTCTCTATCGGGAACACATACAATAATGCTGAACTTAAAGATTTTTATGACAGAGTGCACAAGGCTGTAGGAGACTCCTGCAGCTTTTCCTGTGAATTGAAGTTTGACGGGACGGCAATATGCTTGACATATATCAAGGGGATTCTTCAAAGGGCTGTAACTCGCGGCGATGGCGTAAAAGGATATGATGTTACAGATAATGTCCTTACTATTACCGATATTCCTCGAAAACTCAAAGGGCATGATTATCCTGAAGAATTTGAAATTAGAGGGGAAATATATCTGCCGTTTGATGCATTTTATAAACTGAATGAGGAAAAGGAAGATAACGAAGAACCACCTTTTGCCAATCCAAGAAATGCCGCTGCAGGTTCATTAAAATTACTCGATTCTTCTTTAGTAAAAGAAAGAGGCCTTAAATGTGTTTTATATCATTTAATAAGCGACAATCTTCCTTTCAAATGTCATTCTGAGGCAATTGAGGCTGCATCAAAATGGGGATTGCCGACATCAGAATATGCCAAAGTCGCTAATACTCTTGATGAAGTTGAAAAATATTTAA
>CAZPLM010000071.1:0-10139 GCA_964587275.1 uncultured Muribaculaceae bacterium
AGGCCCATTGCGGTCTGCCAAGGATAACTCCACCAATACTGGGGAATATATGTCCGCGTTTCACATACGGGCGGTGGAAAATCACAATCTTGGTGTGCAAAAGCCCGCGTTTCACACGGGCTCAATTCAAATACACAATCTTGTTGTGCAAATGGCTGGCGTTATATCGCCCGGCGTCGATTGTCATCGCCCATCGATAACTACGTACAGATAGCTATCAGATGTCGATTTTCTAATAACTTCTGAAGTTATTAGAAAATTCAAGGATATTATTATTGGTTTATCGTTCATTATGTTGTAAATTTGTTACGAGACACCCATTGGAAGTTGAACCTAAACTTAAACTTAAACTTCAATCATGTTTTTCAACAGATGGATGCAAGAAGATAGGAATAATCCTGCCTGTAATGATGACAGTAATGTTTCATTGCATGACTGGCTTGCGACTTATTGCCTGTTGATAATCCCTGTAGTCAACATTGTGTTGATAATCTACTGGTCTTGCAACAGCAAAATGTACCCTGCCTCCAAGGTTAACTGGGCGCGGGCTTCATTGATAATATTATTTTTTACAACAGTTATGACGGGCGTATTCTCCGTAATTTATCTTTTATGTCGAACCTAAAAATCAATTAAAATTATAGTTATAAGTAAAAAATCGATTCTTTTATTATTGTTTGTGCTGACGGTGACTTCCGTATTTGCGCAAAGGCCTTACTGGTGTGTCACGCCAGGGACCAAATTGGACTACACTGTGTATGATGCAAAAGGAGCAGTAACGGGGACTTCTTCAATAACGGTAGTGACGGCTGACGGTTCAGGAGAAAACTACGATATTACAATGCAGGCAGAGACACCGGGAATAGCTCCTTTTACTGTATCGGCCACGATTTCCGATGGTAGAGTAGTTACCGGCATGGGTGAAACAGGAATTGAGATAGATGGAAGCGTTCCGTTTGTTCCATTGAGAATGGCTGTCGGAATGGAACTCGACTGCGGTACAATAACGGTCAATACGGGCGGAATCACAACCACCCAGACTATTACAGATAATCGTGTTGTTGACAGAGAGGAGATATCAACGGCGGCAGGCACTTTTAAATGTTATGTTGTGCAACAGAAATATTCAGCCAAGGTAATGGGTATTAAGGTTAACGGTTCTCAGAAGACCTGGTATGCAAGAGGAATAGGACAAGTAAAGCTCGAAACCTATGACTCAAAAGGAAAGTTGCTTCAGATACAGCTTTTAACGGGGATATCAAATAGATAATAATATGCAATACAGCATGACATCACCCAATAAAGTGTTGATAATCATGTGAGTTGTCACTTAAAATAAATAAACAGTTATGAAAAAGATATTTACATTATTGATGGTAGCCGTGTTTGCCTTAGGTACGGCAAGCGGGCAAAGTTATCTTGAAAAATTAGGAAAGAAAGCAGTGGAAAGGGCTAAGAGCAGAACTACTTACAAGGTTGAACAAAAAGTCAACCAGGCAGTGGACAAGACTTTCGATGCTGCAGCAGATGCCGTTACAGGCAGCGGCAATAATAACAACAAGTCTTCTGAGAAGAAGAGCAGTAAAGAAAAAACAGCAGTGCAGGGTAATACCTCATTTAATTCTGAAAACAATTCCAATTTGAAGTATGATGAGTGGGATATAGATGAAGCAGATAATACATTTATGGCAAATAGCGGTGCTGCTGCATACAGTAGTGGAGGCACCGGATATAGTACCGGTACAGTTGGCTCCGGTGGAGGTGCAGTTGGAGGAGCAGCGAATGTCGGGCAACAAAATGCACTCGAGATGACCTATTCCAAGAGTGATTTTGTAGCAGGAGATGAGATTATTTTCGATGACGATGTGTCAAGCGAGCAGGTGGGTGAATTCCCGAGCAAGTGGAATCTTGAACGCGGCAATGCCGAGGTTGCTATGGTCAATGGAGAGAAAGTGATCTGTCTGATCGGAAATGACAGCTGGATCTCACCGCTGATGAAAGAGCCCAAGAACTACCTGAGCGACATCTTTACTCTCGAATTTGACATAATGTGCCCTGCGGATCATGCTGGCGGCAGCTTTGAACTTGACTTTATGCAGCCTGATGCCAGTAGAGACAATGATACTTATACGGTAACTTGGTCATGGTATACTTATGAAATTCCTCTCAATTATCAATGGGTAAATACCAATGGCGAACGCAGTAATGGTGCTGGCCCGAGATACCTATTCCCTGACGGGAACTGGCATCATATAGCTCTGTCATTCAATAAGCGCGCGCTCAAAATATATCGAGACGGAAAGCGCGTGGGAAACGTGCCGAATGTAAAAGCCGGGGCAGGCTGGGTGACGTGGTGGACCGGACAAGGCACTGAGGGAAAGGATAAGTATATGAAGAACGTCCGTATCGCCAAAGGTGCCGTTCCCCTCTACGACCGTATGATGTCCGACGGTAAATTTATCACCTATGGCATTACGTTCGATGTGGGCAAATCGACCATCAAACCGGAAAGTATGGGTGAAATCAACCGTATCGTAACGATGATGAACGAAAAACCGGAATTGAAATTCTCCGTCGAGGGACACACCGACAACACCGGCAACGCCCAGAGCAACCAGACCCTTTCCGAAGCGAGAAGCAAAGCCATCGTGGACAAACTTGTGGAAATGGGAGTCTCCTCAGACCGCTTGACCTCGTCCGGCAAAGGTCAGAACAACCCTATCGCTGATAATACTACTGATGAGGGACGTGCAAAAAATCGCCGTGTTGAATTTGTAAAGAAATAACAATAATAACTTAACTACTTAAATTATGAACATTATCGAAAGAGCTAAAAACATCCTGTTCACTCCAAAAAAAGAGTGGGAAACAATCAGTCAGGAAAATGACACACACGTAAAGGTTTTGCCATATCTTCTGATTATGGCAGCAATACCGGCGATTTTTTCATTTATCGGTTATGGAGTAATCGGCTGGAATATCCTCGGTTTTCATTATGGCAGCGTTTCATTAGGTATCAGAGAAGCAATTATGCAGTATGTGAGTATTGTTGCCGGAGCCTATATTTGCGCCCTGGTATTCAATCTGCTTGCTCCAAAGTTCGGCGGTACTGCAAATTTCGACAAATCATTCCAGTTTGTAGCATATTGCTATACTGCGATCTGTGTAGGTGGATTCTTCTATATCTACCACGCATTGAGTTTTATCGCAGGCCTTGCAGGTATTTACAGTCTTTACCTGCTATATTTAGGCGTTGAGCCAATGATGAAGATTCCTGCAGATAAGAAAACATCTTATTTTATTGTTACGCTTCTTGTAATGGTTGCAGCTGTTTTCCTGTTGACATTTCTGCTTTCATTGATCTTCGTTGGTTCAGCATACAAGCTCTACTAAATGCTTTTGCAAGTCAATGAACTTGTAATATAGCCGTTCTTTGAAATAGTGGTTTACACGAATAGATATACTTGCGTTTTTTGCAAGATCATGATTAAGAACGGAATGCTGTTTTATTATGCAGATAAATCTGCAACTAAAATATGCTTAAGGCGCTATATTCATGAGATTTATGGGAAACGCTCCAGTGAAAGATAAACGTGTGAACCATTACTTCAGAGTGGCATATACTATTATCAGTTTATTTAATTCGGGAGGATAATTGTTTAAACATGAAACGATTAAAGTTAATAACACTAATAATTATGTGTGCACTTGTTGCCGGTTCAGCACGAGCGCAGTCATTTTCCGCAGAAGAATGGAAAAGTGGAAAAATGATAGCAAGGGTTTGGCAATCAGTAGAAGGAGGTATGGATAATTATTTGAGCCGAAAAGAAAGTAAGGATATACGCGGGAACGCCATTATCACTATTACTCGAATTGATTCGGCAAAGATTTTCAGTCTTGATCCGATAGCTAAAACATATAAGGTTTTTATGGATCTTTCTGTTATTCTGAAAAATAGCAACATGAGCGTTGGTGATATTATCAACGCGCAGGCTGGCGCAGATGTAATAAAAAACAGCAATCAGAAGAAAGAACTACTTGGAACGGAGCTAATAGAAGGTTTTGAGTGTAACCACTACCGTTACACAACGACTTCAACCGTTTCTACAGGTCAAACTGAAACGTTATCTTATGAAAATTGGATATACGAACCGCTGGGGGTTGAGATGCAGCGCAAAGATGCAGGTGCGTATGATGCGCCAACTACACTGAAAAACTTCAAACAGGGAGCGCAACCGGCCTCACTGTTTGAAATACCTGAAGACTACAGGAACGCTTCAATCCCCGGTTCCGGCAATCCATTGGAAATGATAGGCAAGATGCAGGAAATGCTGAAGTCTCAACAACAAAAAAAATAATAATACAACATATCACTTATGAATAAGATATTGACAATATTTATGTCCTTTGCTCTTGTTATGGCTCTTTCTGCATGTGGAGGGAAAAAGACTCATTCAGAGGCTGAGGCCGGTTCAGCAGAGGTGGTCGAATCGGCTGAAACTTCAACCGGGTCAGAGAAGAAAGATAATAAGAAACAATCCGACGAAGAGAAGCAACTTACACCTACAATGAAAAAGGCTCTTGATACGGAAAATCCCTGGTATGCACGAGATTTTCGTATGGAGTTTATATACGAAGTTGCAGGTGCAACTATTAATGCGGAGATGCAGAAATCGGGGAACGGCCTCTTTATACATGCATGGTCAGGTAATCAAAGTGGAGACAGGCTTCTTCTAATAACTGATGATGAGTATAAGGAATATCTGATAAACCAGAGTAAAAAAACCGCAACATTTACGAAAAGTCATTTAAAGCAAGACTATGATTACAATTGGATATTCTACGATTTCATAGGCAGTATTTCAGGTATTGTCTATAAAGAAGAAAAAGAAAAAGATAATAAAGATCAAAGCATCGTAAAGAGTGAGAATAAAAAGAGTGTCGTAATTGAAGATGAGACTTGGAACGGATTTGACTGCGAGAAGATGACTCGGATATTAGAGGTAAAAAACGAACTCAGCGATGGGATGAAAGCGCTGGGGAAGGTCGCCGGCAACTCCAAAGATCTTGATAATATGATGGCGAAGATGAAGTCCGGTAAGGTTATTCATACTTTTTGGCTGGATAAGAACAGCGGAGCCGTATTGCATAGAACATATCAATCAGAAGGGATGGAGATGTTGGCTCAGGCGAAGTATAATATTCCTTTACCCACTGTCAAGGTTCTGACATTTTCACCTGATCCATCTCTGGCTCCTTCATCACTTGATGGGTATAAAGTAATAGAAAACCAGTAAATTAATGAGAAAAATAACACTATTGATCTGTCTGATGTTGTGTATTCCGACAGTCTGCCCTGCCCAGGGTTTTTTAAAGAAATTGAAACAGAAGGTTGAAAATGCGGTAGGATATAATGAAGAGGAGGAATCAACCACGACAATTGAGGAAGAAAATACTTCAGAAAGCACAAGAGAGGCCACTCCCGCCGAGAAGTTACAGAAACGTCGTACAGCAACCGCTACATGGGATGAAATGATAACACCGAGCAAAGCGGGCAGTATTGAAGAGTTGCTGAATGATCTCCCGGCATTGCCTTCTGCTGTACAACTTGCATCTCCTGATGAGAGTGTAAAGGCAGCATATTACAGGAAGATTGTTGCAGTGAATATGAGGGTTGAAGAACTTGACAAACAGTGGGCATGTTCTGATGAGGAGATGGAGTCATTCAGAAATAAAATGTACAATGAAGCAGCTGCAGCTCTCGGCCTGACTCCTGATGAACTGAAAGAAATGGAAGATCCGAACATCCCGGAAGCGCGGCAGAAGGAACTTGAGGATAAAATTCTTAAAGCCACTGTTGGAGATGTTTCCGGCCTGGAGGCTCTTGCAAATAGTGAAAAGAACTCGGAAGAGATGTCTCAGGAGGAGGCAATTGCTCTGTTTGAACAATTGCAAAACTCTTCAGACGGTCTGATGACAGGTAATTCTAAACTGGCAGATTTCAATCTCCGTTCAGTGCGTGTGAATCAGGAAGTAGTGTCTTATACGGAAAAAATGAGGAAATTGCGTGAGGATGAGGGTGCAATCAGTGATTGTGAGAAAATTGCATCCGATTATGAATCGAAGTTGAAAAACATCTACGACAGGATAAACAGCAGCAGCGACAGAAATGAGATAGATAATCTCTATGCTCAGGCTGATGAAATGATTGCAAATTACCGCACCCGTGCAGCGAAGATTTGGCGCAGCAGCCTTCAGAGGCGTTTGACAAATATGAAAGCAATGCTGCCTGAAATTGCCGCAACCCAGGAGACAATGGTATCAGAAGGTATGATACCTGACTGTGCGATGAGGAGGGCTCCGTTGAATGTTGTCACGGATTGTTCCAACATTCTCAACAGTGCCTATTCTGATTTTCCACAACCGGAAGTTATTCCGGGCAAAAAAGAGGTTTTGCTTACTTTTTCTGAAAACGAATATTTGCTGACAGCTGAAAGCGGTTATGCCACATCAGTTGACGGATTTATAAACAACAGTACAATTTTTACCACCAATTCAAGTACAGGTGTTTTGTACGAGTACCGAAATGGTAAGAAAACAGAAGTAACAGAAGAAGAAGTGAATAACTTTGACGCAAAGAAGATTAAAAGAGAGCCGGAATATGGAGAGTGGACATCGGCAAATGGCATGAGAAAGGTCGCTTATACAAAAGACGGAGCACTGACTCTTCACGGAAATATTGTCATATATCCGATGGCATTTAATAAAGATGGAGATGTCCTGACCTGGATATGCACCGGCCAGGGTGGGCGCTCGATAGAAAAATATACTTATACTTTATAGTTTTTTTGATTTTCAGGTTTAATTACATCACATTTTTTTGTGCGCTGGTTTTTTTAACCGGCGCACATTCCTATTTTGTTTCAGCTGAAGAGCCTCATCCTGATTATCGCAGAATATTCGGCAAGACCTGGATAAAAGCTGAAGACAATGTAGAAAAGAACAAGGATGTCCGGAGTATTATATTTCAGGAGTTTGAGGTCCCTGAAAGTATTGCCGTAGCTGTCGTCTTTCCTGAAATAATGAGATATTCGGCTATAAAGGACTTTATAGAAACTGCATCTGTCAAAGCACAATATCTTCAAAAAGGGAGTAAAGGGGCGAACTTTTCAATAGGTCAATTTCAAATGAAACCCTCGTTTGTAGAATTGCTTGAGAAAGAGTGGATGGGAAGTGAATTTCCTCATAAGTATGAGATTTATTTTGATCTTTGTTCTACTGTTGAGGCACGCCGAGCAAGAGTCAGAAGGATTGATGACAATGAATGGCAGTGTATCTATCTTGCACTTTTTCTAAAGTTGATGTATAACAGATTTCCGGAACTCGGAGAGTTGGATGTTTTAATGCAGGTCCGTGTCTGCGCCTCTGCATATAATGGTGAATATCCTAATGGAGAAAAACTTCCTGATGTTTCAACGGAGTGTGGGTATCATACGGCATTTTTGCCGACATCAAAGACCAAAAAATACTGTTATTCAGATATTGCAGCCTGTTTTTTCATCTCCCGCCAGTCAACAACTGACTGATGATGTTATCAACGGTGGCGTCTTTGAGAATGACCTTCTTGTCATTATCGAGAAGATACAGGGAAGGGATTGCCCGTATATCATAAATTGTTTTGGCATCAAGGATACCGTCAGGGTCATATCCGTTAATCCATTCTTTTGGATAGAGAGCGGAGTGTCCAAACCACTCTGAAAGATCGGAGTCTGGATAGACAGTGACAACAGCAAGCTGACCTGATGCAATCATATTATTAATATCCTCATTGTCTTTCAGATAGCCGAGGATTTCCTTGCAGTTTTCACATCCCGGATTTGAAAAGAATAAAAGGGTTTTATCTGCATTTATGTCATACAGATTCATACGCCTGCCATTGCGGAGCATAAAACTGAAGTCATTGGCCTTTGTCCCGAGTCTGTTTAGGCAACAGAGGGGAAGAATTTGCCCGTATCTTGCTTTTGTTGCTGTATCTGTCGAGGGCAATGTCATATATTCTTGAAGTACAGGTATGAAATATTCCTCATTCCGATAGGGGGAGTTTGGATCATACAGGTATTTTTCAGACAGAATGCGTATGTGTTCGGGAATGTTGCTTTCCGGATGATTTTTCTCATCATTTCTTATCTGTTCCATCAGGTTTTTCTGGGCATTAATGGCATTTGACAGCGGTGCTGCACTCAAAAATGTCAGATAATTTGCAAACGCCTCTTCAAAATCAGTCTTGGAGACTCCTTTGAAAAGTGCGGTGTCTTTTGCCGGATACTCTCTTTTGTCGCTGAAGAAGTTATCCCAGTAACTCTCTGTTATATAATTAAGAGCCTCATCCTGGGAGGTGATCATATTTGGCACGTCAGGCATTGGGAATTGCTGTGGAGTACTGCTGCCTGTACAGGAAACAGCTAAAAGGAGTATTAGTAATAATGCTATCATAGTGCAGCAAAATTAACAAATAAATGTCATTTTGTCAGCAATACTGGATTGGCATTTATTTTGCCTTTTTGACAACTGCAAAATGAAATTAATTAATAAAATTTTAAAAATATATTATTATGACAGTTAAACCATTAGCAGACAGAGTTTTGGTTCAGGCTAAAGAAGCTGAAACAAAAACAGCAGGAGGATTGTATATCCCTGATACGGCAAAAGAAAAACCTCAGGAAGGTACTATTATAGCCGTTGGTAACGGTAAAAAAGATGAACCGATGGAGTTGAAAGTCGGTGATGTCGTTTTATACGGCAAATATGCCGGCACTGAAGTGACGGTTGACGGTGCAAATTACCTTATTATGCGTCAGTCTGACGTAGTTGCTGTTTTAGTTAAATAATTATCAAACATTTTAAAATCAAAAATTATGGCAAAAGAGATAAAATTCAATATTGAGGCGCGCAATCTTATGAAAGAGGGCGCAGACCAGTTGGCTGACGCAGTAAAGGTTACATTGGGGCCTAAAGGTCGTAATGTGGTTATTGATAAGAAATTCGGTGCACCGCAGGTCACCAAGGATGGTGTTACTGTTGCAAAGGAGATAGAACTTGAGGACAGATTCCAGAATATGGGTGCTCAGATGGTCAGAGAGGTTGCCTCAAAGACTAATGATCAGGCAGGTGATGGTACAACAACGGCTACTGTTCTTGCTCAGGCTATCATTAATGTAGGCTTGAAAAATGTCACTGCAGGTGCCAACCCTATGGATTTGAAACGCGGTATTGACAAGGCAGTCGTTTCAGTTGTCGGTAATTTGAAGAAACAAAGTCAGGTTGTTGGTGATGATTATTCAAAAATCGAACAGGTAGGTACTATTTCAGCAAATAATGATAATTATATCGGCAAACTTATCGCAGACGCGATGTCAAAAGTAAAGAAGGATGGTGTCATTACCGTTGAGGAGGCAAAAGGAACTGAAACCGAGGTTAAGATAGTTGAAGGAATGCAGTTTGACAGAGGTTATGTTTCTGCATATTTCATGACTAATTCTGATAAGATGGAGGCTGTTCTTGAAGATCCTAAGATCCTTATCACAGATAAAAAGATCTCTTCAATGAAAGATTTACTTCCAATTCTTGAACCTATTGCAAGAGATGGCAAATCACTGTTGATTATTTCTGAAGATGTTGACGGGGAAGCTCTTACAACACTGGTCGTAAATAAATTGCGTGGTACTTTGAAGGTTGCTGCCGTTAAGGCTCCGGGCTTCGGTGATCGCCGTAAAGAGATGCTTCAGGATATTGCCACATTGACGGGTGCAATCGTTGTTTCTGAAGAGAAAGGCTTTACATTGGAAAATACTACTCCGGATATGCTCGGAAGTGCTGAAAAAGTCATTATCGAGAAGGAGAATACCACTATCGTCAATGGAGCAGGTGATAAAGCTGCAATTAAAGATCGTGCTGAACAGATCCGCAAACAGATTGCTACAACTACAAGCGATTATGACCGCGAGAAACTTCAGGAAAGACTCGGTAAACTTGCAGGTGGCGTAGCTGTCCTTTATGTAGGCGCTGCAACAGAGGTTGAGATGAAAGAGAAGAAAGACAGGGTTGAGGATGCATTGAATGCTACCAAGGCAGCTGTTGAA
>CAZPLM010000072.1:0-5379 GCA_964587275.1 uncultured Muribaculaceae bacterium
GTTGCTTGCTCTTTTCGCTTTTGTGAGGATTGATATCAATCAACACGAGAACCATACAGTTTCCGTTCTTCTTGCCGGTGTATTCACGGGAACATTAACCTGGTGGTCTATTTTAAGTACCTCGATAAACGCATTCAGAAAAAAATTCCGGCTGAGGCAGCTTCTCTACATTAATCGCATATCAGGCACTGTCATTGCTGTTTTGGGATTGATTTCAACAATGGAAGGCATATACAGAATGTTCTTTGTTAACGTGATTTGATCTATTATGAAACCAGTATTTAATTTTTCTTCGCTGTTTCTATTTACAGCACTTTTCCTTGCAAATATCAATTTATCCGATGGTCATGAATTAATCGTCATCAAATCAGATAATTTACACTGCAATGATTCTATTCTTGTATTCACACCTGCTGTCTGTGGAGATACGATCCCGACTCTTTTTCTGCTTCACGGCTGGTCAGGATGCTACAAAGATTGGAGCAATAAATATGACATTCAGGCTATAAGCGACAAATACGGATTCAGGATAATATGTCCTGACGGTTTCTACAACGGCTGGTATGTAAACAGCATTTATGAAGATGGAATGCAATGGAGAGATTTCTTCGACCAAGAGTTGTTCCCTCTGATGGTTGAGAAATATGGAATAGTACCTGAAAAAACTTTCATCACAGGACTCTCTATGGGCGGACACGGATCAATCAATCTGTTTATTGATCACCCGGAACGGTTTGCCGCGGCAGGCTCAATGAGCGGTGTCCTCAATCTGCTGCATACCACCCTTGTCGACAGCCAGGTAGCAAAAGTTCTCGGACCTTACAATGAAACCAATGAGCAAAGATATGTCGATGAATCAGCCGTCAGCCGTCTTGACAGACTTGTCGGCAGCGACAAAATTCTTATAATAACCTGCGGGTATGGAGACAAGACCTACAGCAGATCTGCAATAGAATTCTGCGCAAAATGTCAGGAACTTGATATTCCATATATTGAAATACTCTCTCCCGGCACTCATTCTTGGAAATATTGGGGATTTGCCCTTGAACAGCACCTTCAACTCTTCACAAAGATCATGAACGGTGCAAATTTAGGCTATTAAAATTGTGGAGATGGGCGGATTCGAACCGCCGTCCAAACAACGTATCCAAAAGCTTTCTACACGCTTATCTTCCCATTGATTGTCGGATTGAAACTGCCGGGAAGCAGGCTATGTCAACCTTATTCTCTAAATCTTAGCGCGTTGCAGAGAAATCTACGCGAGCAGCGAACTCGAATGATACCCCGATTCCGGACAGAATCCGCAGAAATCCGGCGGGATACTCGTCGCTGCCGCCCTGGGCGGCGCGATAAAGGAGTCTGACTTAGTCAAGACTACGCAGCGAGTGCATAATTGTTGTTGCCAGTTAATGGCGTGAGATCTGAGATTTACGAGCCGGGTCACGAAGCTCGACGTGCTTACCTTCCAATATCGATTGCTGTCAAAACCAGAACATCCCCATATTGTGTGGTAAAATTACCAATATTTCAAAAAACAACACTATTTAGATGCAAAAATCGGACCTTTCGTTGCATAGACAGTATCAAATAATAAAAGGGAAGCCATCAGAACGAAAGCCTCCCTTATTGCGTTAACATAGTTTGAATAGTTTAGGGCTCATAGATGAGCAAATATCTCTATCATTTATTCAAATAAACCTAAAACCGTTAAACAAAGGAAAACAATCAAAAACAAAACAGGTAGGATAAATCGAACAAAAAAAGAGATATTTTCATCAAATTACACTAAGATAATTGGATAAAATTTACAAAAAATGTCACTAAACTACTCATTTTCTGCATATTAAAAATGCAAATCAAAAAACTTTCACTTCGTTCTGATCTGCTCCTGATATACAGCATTTTTATATGTATCTGAATACCCCGGGAAGAGAGGGGCAATAGGAATTGATGAGGTATGTCCGTTATTAACAAACTTGCCATTTTCATCCTGTATCTTTGTATTCCCATCAATATATTTTACAAGCAGGTATTTATCAAGTTCATCCATCTTATCGAAAAGGTTGTCCGCCTCCTTCACTGAAAAAGCGGTAAGATATTTTACACGCTTTTTGTATGTGGAAAGTTGTTCAAGCGCAAATTTATCTGTTGCGGCAATTTTCCTGATCATTTCATTCTCATGAATGTCAATTGTATCACGGATCTCTTTTCCAACTTGATTATAACGCAAATACGCAAAATTAGCAATTCTGTTTTGCAGCCAGAACATTGATGTAGGAGAATACTCAAGCATATTGCCGTTCCCAAGGGCATAATGAGTCGAAACCATAGAAGAAGATGCATAAACAGGCGTAAGCGGAGATGTGCCAGCATCATCTACCGCAAACCAGAAAACTCCTCCAATTTCATCCGGAAGCCAGTTTCTGCATTGAGCAAGAAACCAAAAGCCTGTCTGTTGTGTTGCAATCGCTCTTTCATTTCTAAGTGTTACACCATTAACGGTAAACGATGAAGGCCTCCAGCGATATGGTGTCTCATTGCCGCCTGCTCCTATTCCCTTTGTCATATCAAACGGAGTCCCTTCATAATGGTCTCTCATCATATCGGCAAGCTCTTTAACTGAAATCTTTGACTTTACCTTGACATACAGCGGCATTCTATTATTCGGATTATCCCCTGATGCGTAATCGAAATACTTCTCGGAGTCAAACTCTCCGAATCTGCGGAAAAAGCTCCATACTCTTGCTTCGCAGGATCTCATAGTGCTGAAAGTCAATGGACAATATGTATCAGCAAAACTGAAATCCTCATCACTTCCATCATAAAGGCCGAGCTTTCGCGCATAGGAAATCACATCTTCTGAATAAATACAGTTATCGGGATCATCAAGTGGAAATGTTGTAATTCTTGCACAATTGGCGTGAGCGCAGATATAGCCGTCAGGGACTCTTACAGCCACCCATACAGCTCCCTTATCCGGAGCTTTTCGGCCAATAATCTCGAGCATCCAGGCTTCGTTTTTATCCACGAAGGAAAGCGATTCTCCTGAAGATGCGTATCCGTATGTTTCAATAAGATCAGTAAAAACAGAGATAGCTTCACGTGCAGTAGCTGCGCGTTGAAGAGCAAAATAGAGAGCGGAACCGTAGTCCAAAATGCCATCAGGTTTGCTCAACTGTTCAAGACCTCCCCATGTCGTTTCTCCAATTGCGACCTGTTTTTCATTCATATTGCCAATTACATTATAAGTATATCCGACCTGGGGCATCTCTCCAAGATATCTTTCCTGCCCCCACTGCAGGACAGGGATCATATCCCCCGCCTTTTGTCTGCCACCGGGATAATGGACAAGTGTACCGTATCTTGTATGTGAATCGGCGGCATAAGTCAGCATTACAGAGCCGTCAACAGAAGCAGATCTTGTGACAATCAGGTTTGTACATGCATCTGACCGGCCGACTGAGATCGTTGCGATAACTGTCAACGAGATGATTATCTTTTTTACTGATATGGAAAAATTATTCATATATAATTATCTTAAATGGTTATTAAATATTCTTATTATCAGTAAAATTAGCAATTTTCTTGTATTTATTTGGCCGGTTGAATAACTTTGCCATAAATAGCATGACAATGAAAGAGGATTCCAACATATTCATAAAAGATTACAAGTTATATATTGCGATTGCCGTCGCTGCCATAATAATGGTCCTGCTCTATCCAAGTGAGGGAGAATTCCAGTATTCGTATCAGAAGGGAAGACCGTGGATTTATGAAACCCTCGTAGCTCCATTTGATTTTCCTGTTTTAAAAACCCAGGAGCAATTGATGAAGGAAACGGAAGAGAAAGCCACAAGCGAGGTGGACTATTATATCTATGATGACGCTCTTGGCCAGAATGAAATCGAACAGTTCAATTCGGCAGCGCTCAATAGTTCAACAACTGTGGATATAGATGAAAAGATTATAATATCTATTTCCAACTCACTCAATAACATCTATTCAAGGGGTATAGTAGCATCCTTTCAGGATAATGACCAGGATAAGGTAATTTTCATAAAAAAGGGTAAAAGAGTTACTGAATATCCTGCAACAGAAGTATATGATGTCAGGCAGGCCCTAAAGACCGTTTCATCAGATCTCGCTATACAGTATGGACAAATAAACGCCGATTCAATCTGCTACCGACTCAATCTCAATGCCTATATTGTTCCAAATCTGTTTTATGACAAAGCCACGTCACAACTGATTCATAAAGAGTCTATCAACTATATTTCCCCGACCAGCGGTATGGTATATACGGGACAGCTGATAGTCTCAAAAGGAGAAATAGTAACTGCTGAAATTGAACAACTGCTGAATTCATATAAAGCTGAATACATTTCAAGCTTCGGATATACCGGACCCGGGGCAAATAGAATTATCAGCAGATTTTTAATTGTAATCTCAATACTGCTGCTTTTCTTCATTACCATCTATTACACAGATATTTCCATTTTCGAATCAAAAAACAGATATTCGTTCGTACTGATGATATTCCTTTTGCTTTTCATTGCAACAAGCATAATATCAGGTATCAGCAGCAATCTTCTGTTTATAGTTCCTTTTGCAATATACGTCATATATTCAATGGCTTTTTTCAAGCCATCCTTCGTTTTCCCGACATATATCATTGCGCTGTTGCCTGTGCTGATAATGACTGACAATGGAGTGGAATTATTTACAATGAACGCGGTAGCTGGAGGAATCCTACTCTTTTCTTACAAGAAATTCTACAGGGGATGGCTTCAATTTCTGAATGCGGTATTCATTTTTGCCGCTCTTCTTGTAGTATATCTCGCATTTAATCTTTACAGTGGCATTGTATCAAATATTGACATTATTTACCTTGCTCTTAATGCATTACTTGTTGTAATAGGATATCCGTTCATTTTCCTTCTTGAGAGAATATTCTCTCTTGTATCAACTTCAAGACTGTGGGAAATGACCGATACGAACAATGATCTGTTACAGGAACTCTCACATAAAGCGCCGGGGACATTTCAACATTCACTTCAGGTTGCAAATCTCGCAGAAAATGCAGCAAGAGAGATTGGTGCAAATACAATGCTTGTCAGAGTCGGATCGCTATATCATGATATCGGGAAAATTTCCAACCCTCAATGCTTTGTCGAAAATCAGGCTGCAGGAATAAACTACCATAAAAATCTTTCTCCTCTGGAAAGTGCAAAAGAGATCATCAGCCATGTCGATGAGGGCGTTACTATCGCCAAAAAATTTCACCTTCCCGAAATTGTCATTGACTTCATAAAAACCCATCACGGACAGTCTCAGACAATGTATTTCTATAATGTATATTGCAACAACGGAGGCGATCCT
>CAZPLM010000072.1:5389-10116 GCA_964587275.1 uncultured Muribaculaceae bacterium
AAAATAAGGAGCCGTTCACATATAATGGAGAACTTCCACGCACGAAAGAACAAGTCATTGTGATGATGGCTGATGCAGTAGAGGCAGCATCAAGAACTCTGAATAATTATACTACAGAAAGTATTTCTACCCTTGTCAATACAATCCTGAAGTCAAGGATATCGGATGCACAGCTTATTAACGCAGACATTTCCATCAGCGAAGTCAATCAGGTAAAGGACTGCTTCATAAAGAGCCTCACTCAGGTTTATCACGAGCGAATAGCCTATCCCGACAGAAAAAAATAACGCCTATTTAAAAGGAGAATCAGGCTCCTTCGCCATATATTGATATTCCAGTTTGTCAGTCAAGCGAGGGAAACGGTTGCCAAGCCATACTGTTAATTTACCAAGCGGTGTGAGTATCATCTGACTTTTGCGTTTTCTTATGCCTTTAGCCAAATATTGCGCCACACGCTCTGCAGACATCATTTTACCCTCATCTCTCGGCGTCTTACCCTGAGCGGAACCGTCAGCGACAAGAGAGGTATTCCTGATATTCGACGAGGTAAAACCTGGTGCAAACACCATTACATGAAGTCCGTCCTTGATATGTTCAATCCTCAGGGTATTGAGAAATCCTCTTATGGCAAATTTTGATGCAGAATAGCCTGTTCTTCCGGGAAGCCCGCAAAAGCCTGCTGTAGAAATAACTCCGACAACGGACCCGCGTCTTTCAAGAAGATATGGAAGAGCATATTTAGTGCAATAAATTGTACCCCAAAAATTAGTCTCCATAAGTCTGTGTATCACCACCAAATCCAAGTCTCTGAACATGGCGCGCATGGAAATCCCGGCATTATTGATGAGAATGTCAATGCCGCCAAAACGCTCAATAGCCTTTTCAATCAAATTTCGGCAGTCAGCCTCAACAGACACGTCAGTTTTTACACATATCACATCTGTCATTTTCCCAAGCTCCGCAGCTACTGAATCAAGTTTTTCAATGTTGCGTGCCGCAAGAACAAGTTTGGCCTTACAGGATGCAAATAAACGAGCAGAAGCCAATCCTATTCCTGAACTGGCTCCTGTTATAATAATTATCTTATTCTCGAACATAATCTTATTTGACTGACATATCCATCATAGTATCAGCATCATATTTACCTTCCTCGAGTTTCTTCTTTATATCTGCAAATGCATTGAGGGTATAATTGACATCATCAATACTATGTGCGGCAGTAGGAATAATTCTGTACATAATAACTCCTTTTGGAACAACAGGATAAACCACGACCGAGCAGAATATCTTATAATTGCTCCTTAGATCAACGAGGATATTTGTAGCCTGAGCCACATTTCCTTTCAGGAATACAGGTGTCACACATGCCTCAGCAGGACCGATGTCGAAACCGCGCTCTCTCAAACCATTTTGCAAAGCGCGTGTCACTTTCCACAATTTTGCACGAAGTTCATCACCTTCAGCGCTGTTGATAATCTCAAGACGTTTAATGCATCCCTCAACTATCGGCATTGGAAGAGCTTTTGCATAGATCTGTGATCTCATATTGTATCTCAGATAATTGATAATCGAACGCGGACCTGCGACAAAACCGCCAATAATTGCCATTGATTTTGCATAAGCTCCTATATACAGGTCAACCTGGTCCATTACATTGAAATGCTCAGATGTACCTCTACCGTGAGGTCCCATAACGCCAAAACCGTGAGCATCGTCAATCAATATTCTGAAATTGTATTTCTTTTTCAATTCAACGATTTTGTCGAGCTTTCCAAGCGCTCCTGTCATTCCGTAAACGCCCTCGGTAATGAGAAGTACGCCGCCACCAGTCTCTTCACAAACTTTCAAAGCACGTTGAATGGTCTTCTCACATTTTTCAATATCATTGTGAGGATATACCATTCTCTTCCCCATGTGGAGACGGCAACCGTCAATCAGACAAGCGTGAGCCTCAGAATCATATACAATGACATCATGACGGGTCAGCAGTGAATCGATAGTTGAAATAATACCCTGATACCCGAAATTAAAGAGAAATGCATCTTCCTTCTTTTCAAACTCAGCAAGCTGTTTCTCGAGTTTTTCGTGAAGAGATGTATGACCGGTAAGCATTCTGGACCCCATCGGATAAGCTAAACCCCATCTGGCAGCAGCCTCGGCATCAATTTTACGAATGGCAGGATGATTGGCCAGACCGAGATAGTTATTCAAACTCCAGCACAAAACCTCCTGGCCCTGGAATCTCATACGAGGACCAATTTCCCCCTCGAGTTTAGGAAACATAAAATAGCCTTGGGCTTTCTCCCAATATTGTCCGAGCGGCCCGCCCGCGTCTTTGTTAATTCTTTCAAAAATATCCATTGTATTCAATTATAATGATTATGAATCGATATTGGCATATTTGGCGTTCTGCTCAATGAACTCTCTGCGAGGAGGTATATCATCACCCATAAGCATAGAAAAGATCCTGTCAGCCTCAGCTGCATTCTCTATATTGACAACCTTCATAATCCTGTGCTCCGGTGACATAGTAGTCTCCCACAACTGATCGGCACTCATTTCACCAAGACCTTTGTATCTTTGAACCCTGACAGTGGACTCCTTTCCCCTGCCGAGTCTGTCGATGGCAGCAGTACGTTCCTCATCAGTCCAGCAGTAAGTCTTATCCTTACCCTTCTGAACCAGATACAATGGAGGAGTGGCAAGATATACATATCCGTTCTTTATCAGGTCCGGCATATATCTGAAGAAAAATGTGAGAATCAGTGTAGTAATGTGGCTTCCATCCACATCGGCATCAGTCATGATCACCACCTTGTGATACCTCAACTTAGTAAGGTTTAGAGCTTTAGGGTCATCTTCCGTACCGATTGTAACGCCAAGTGAAGTATATATATTTCTGATTGTTTCACTTTCAAATGCCTTATGTTCCATTGCCTTCTCTACATTGAGAATCTTACCTCTCAATGGAAGAATTGCCTGAAACATCCTATCCCTGCCTGTTTTGGCAGTTCCGCCTGCGGAATCACCCTCGACAAGGAAAAGTTCGCATTTGGATGGATCCCTGTTGGAACAGTCCGCAAGTTTGCCCGGCAGCCCTGATCCTGACATGACCGTCTTTCTCTGGACAAGTTCACGTGCCTTGCGTGCTGCATGACGGGCAGTAGCCGCAAGGATGACCTTATCAACAATGGATCTGGCATCCTTTGGATTTTCCTCAAGATAATTTTCAAGAGCTAAACTTGTAGCCTGTGAAACAGCAGCCATAACCTCGGTATTGCCAAGCTTGGTCTTTGTCTGTCCCTCGAACTGAGGCTCTGCAACTTTGACAGAAATAACTGCAGTCAGTCCTTCCCTAAAATCAGAAGGATCGAAATCAAACTTCAATTTCTCGAGAAAACCGTTTTTGTCGGCATAATTTTTAAGAGTTGTGGTAAGACCTCTCCTGAATCCCGAAAGATGTGTTCCTCCCTCAATCGTATTGATATTATTGACATACGAGTGAATGTTTTCCGTAAAGCCGGTATTATACTGCATTGCGATCTCGATGGGAATGATCTTATTGGTCTCAAGATAGATGGGATGATCGGTAATCTTTTCCCTCATACCGTCAAGATAATTCACAAACTCAAGAAGACCTTTTTCCGAATAGAATACTTCAGCCTTTTTATGAGCTTCTTTTTCTATGCCGTTTTCGTCTATATCAACTACTTCATCAACACGATTGTCGGTAAGAGTCAGCTTAACTCCTTTATTCAGATATGCAAGCTCTCTCAGACGGGTGGCAAGAATATCATATTTATATTCACGGGTAATATTGAAAATCTCAGGATCCGGTCTGAAAGTGGTAATAGTACCTGAATCTTCGGCAACGCCTGTCTCTTTAACAGGGTACAACGGCTTGCCTTTGGAATACTCCTGAATGAAAATCTTACCTTCCCTGTGGACCTCGACAGTCATGTGCTCCGACAATGCATTTACGCATGAAACGCCGACACCGTGAAGTCCGCCTGATACCTTATAACTGTCCTTACTGAACTTTCCGCCCGCATGAAGTACAGTCATAACAACCTCAAGCGCCGATCTTTTTTCTTTCTCGTGCATTCCTGTAGGAATACCACGACCATTATCTTTTACAGTGATGGAATTATCCGGATTAATAACCACGTTTATTTCCGAGCAATAACCTGCAAGAGCCTCGTCTATTGAGTTGTCAACCACTTCATACACCAAATGGTGAAGACCTCTTTCGCTGACATCGCCAATATACATTGACGGTCTCTTTCTAACCGCCTCCAATCCCTCAAGCACCTGGATACTATTCGCAGAATACTGCTCCTCAGCAGTTTGCATTTCTTTTTCAGTCATCTTGTTTTCTTTGAGTTATAAACATACAAAGATAATAAAAATATACCAAAAACAGAAGTGAAATACCTTAGAAATTCAAGCAAATACCGCCGCCGTAATTGACAGGAACGCCGGAAATATACGGGTATCTGTAATTATCTTTATTTAAGAGATTATCCCCTTTCAGATAGAAAGAAAAATGTTTATTTAGCACGAAGTCAAGTCTCGCACCCAAATTGAAAAATGGTGGAATATCTCCTGTCTGATACTCTCTTTTTCCTATATAGTCGGCATAAAGGCGAACATAAATTCTTTTTCTATAATTGTAGGAAAAAGAAGCGATTGCCTCAACAGCCGGCAACAAATAAAGACTCTCGTCA